>CAZZIN010000017.1:0-13221 GCA_964654425.1 uncultured Clavibacter sp.
ATGATAGACAGAAACAATCAGAAGAATTAATGAAGCTTTATAAGCAACATAAAACCAATCCACTCGCTTCCTGCTTTCCCATCCTTGCCCAAGCACCCATCTTCTTTGCGCTATTCACAGTACTAAATGGAATTGGGAAAACCCCACCACAAGGGCGCGGAGTTCTTACAGCAGAACTTGCAGAACAAGCTGCTGCAGCAAAATTTTTAGGGGCACCGATTTCTGAAACGTTTTTAGGTTCTACAAACACGACGACGAAAATCGTTACCGTCTTCTTGATTGTCTTGATGTCACTTACAACATTTACAACACAGAGACAATTAATGGTAAAGGGAATGCCAAAACTCGACACCACAAACAATATGATGTTGCAGCAACAGAAAATTCTTCTTTATCTTTTTCCCGTAATCTTCGCCGTTACCGGCGTGAATTTTCCTGTCGGTGTTTTAATTTATTGGTCCACAACAAATCTTTGGACTTGGGGTCAGCAGTACTACGTAATAAAACGAAATCCAGCGCCAGGCTCTCCAGCATGGGAGGAGCTCCAGAAAAAGAAGGCGGCAAAAGGTTTGATTGACGATGTGACCAATAACGGTTCAGTCGCAGTCGATGATCAAGAGAAGCCCAAAGGGCAGAGAAACCAGCCAAAAAAGAAGAAGAAAAAGAACAAATAGGGTTAAAGCCTCATAAGGGGCAAATAGGAGGAGAAATGAGTAAGGAAGAGCTAGTAGAAGGTGGCGAGAAGACTCTCGAATCCCGCCTTGAAGAAGAAGGCGATATCGCAGCTGACTACCTAGAGGGCTTACTTGATATTGCCGACCTAGATGGCGATATTGAGATTGGAATCGAGAATGACCGGGCCCACCTTGTTATCGAAGGCGGAGAGTTATCTCATCTAGTCGGCAAAGAGGGAGAGGTACTAGACGCCCTCCAAGAGTTAACCCGCCTGGCTGTCCAAACTAGCACCGGGGAGCGCTCAAGGTTGATGTTGGATGTTGATGGATTTCGCTCTGATAAGCGAGCCAGCCTCACTAAGTTGGCTGAGGAGACTGCAGATGAGGTCAAATCCAGCGGTAAAGCGGTAAAACTCTCTCCCATGAATGCCTTTGAGCGGAAGATTGTCCATGACACCATCCAGAAGATCGGCTTAAAGAGCGAGTCTGAAGGGGAAGATCCAGATCGCTGTGTTGTGGTGATGCCAGCCTGACCGTTTCACGTGAAACCCGGGCCCTTGAATTCTTTGGGGAGAAGGCTGGGGCGGCGCTCAGGTTTGCCGAACTTCTAGCGACAACTGCGATCGAGCGGGGTCTAATCGGGCCCAAAGAAGGCGAACGGATTTGGGAGAGGCATGTGGAAAACTGCCTGCCCCTTACAACACTTATTCCAAAGGTTGCCAATAAGCGCGCCAGTCTCGCCGATATCGGCTCTGGAGCTGGCCTACCTGGGGTAGTGGTCGCCCTTGCAAGACCTGATTTGAAGGTAACGCTAATTGAACCTCTTGCCCGAAGGTGTGAATTCCTCTTTGAAGTTATTGATGAGCTATCCCTTGATATCGAAGTCATCCGAGGTAAATCAGAACTTCTCAAAGGCAAGTATGACTTTCTAACCGCCCGGGCAGTTGCCCCACTTTCCCGGTTATTGGAAACAACCTGGCATTTACTTAAGCCTGGTGGATCACTTCTTGCCATAAAAGGGGAGTCTGCGAGTGATGAAATGGCGGCTGCCGACCTAAGTAAGGTCTCAAAATCGAGTCTCCATGAGATAAAGATGGCTGATATCCCTGTGTCACGCGTGGTTGAGCTCATCAAGGCTGGTTAACTCGTCTATGTGAATGATTCACGTGAAACAAACGCGCCTCGCCAAGTCGTCGGAACTAGGCGTTTCCGTGAACCCATGCCACATCCAATATCAACCCGAATTTTTACGGTGGCAAACCAGAAGGGTGGGGTAGGTAAAACCACCTCTGCAGTAAATATAGGGGCCGCCCTGGCAATGGGGGGTCTTCGCACCCTGATTATCGATCTGGACCCCCAAGGCAATGCGAGTACTGCTTTCGGGGTAGCCCGCGATGAAGTTAATGGAATGTATGAAGTAATCATCAAAGACCTTCCGATTAAAGATGCGGCTCTTAAAGTTCCTGGTTACCCAGCCCTTGAGGTAATTCCTGCAACCCAATCACTTGCAAACGCTGAGGTTGAGTTAGTTCCACTTGTAGCTCGGGAAATGAGATTGAAGCGCGCACTTACCACTTATTTAAATGAAGCAGCAAGTCGCGGCGAAAGATTTGATTATGTGATTATTGATTGTCCACCAAGTCTTGGGTTACTAACCATTAACGCACTTGTTGCAGCAGATGAATTACTAATTCCAATTCAATGCGAGTACTACTCTTTAGAAGGATTGAGTTTATTGCTTCATACTGTTTCTCTAATACAAGAACATTTAAATCAAAACCTAAAGTTAACAACAATAGTTCTTACAATGTATGACGGTAGAACCAGACTTGCCAATGATGTAGCAGAAGAAATCCGTAAACATTATCCGAGAGAATTGATCGATATTCCAATTCCAAGAGCGGTACGAGTTTCAGAAGCGCCCTCTTATGGCCAAACCGTTATGACTTATGACCCCGGATCTAATGGCGCTGAAGCGTATGCCAAGGTTGCTCGCGAAATTGCGCTACGAGGTGCACCATCTATAAATTCAATTACAAATAGCGCAGGCGCAATTTAATGACAACAAAACGTGGTGGCCTAGGTAGAAACCTTGATTCATTAATTCCAACGCCAATCAGAGCGTCTGGAATCGAAACTCCAATAGCGGGTCGTCTCGAGGTTGATATAAATTTAATCAAACCAAATCCTAAACAGCCAAGAACAATATTTGATGATGAATCTTTAAAAGAGTTATCTGATTCAATTAGAGAAATTGGAATTCTACAACCCCCAGTAGTTCGAAAAATAAGCGAAAATCAATATGAATTAATCATGGGAGAGCGACGCCTGCGAGCAGCGAAACTTGCCGGGTTATCAACCATTCCAGTAATTATTAGAGAGACAAGCGACAATGAATTGTTGCGCGAAGCGCTGATAGAAAATATTCACCGGAGCAATCTAAATTCTTTGGAAGAGGCAGCTGCATATAGCCAGATGTTGGATGACTTTGGTCTTACTCATGACGAATTGGCTAAACGGATTGGTAAGTCACGGCCCGTAATCTCCAACACTTTACGGCTACTGAATCTACCTGCATCAGTACAAAAGAAATTAGCAAGTGGAGCAATAAGTGCTGGACACGCCCGCGCCCTTCTTGGTCTAACCGACCCAGTTGAAATTGAAAGAATTGCAAACAAAATAGTTAGCGAAGGTCTTAGCGTACGAGCAACAGAAGAATTAATTGCAATTAATTCTGGCAGTGGAAAAACAAAGATAAGAAAAGTTGGCCACGGTTCATTAGGAAAATACCAAGAACTTGAAGAGCGGCTCGGGGATGCCCTTGATACAAGAGTGAAGATTAAAGGTGGAAAGAGCGGTGGAAAGATTCAGATTGAATTTGCCGATAGTGAGGATTTACTTCGAATTGCAGGAAAAATCAGTTAAGTCTTAACGAATTCCGACGCTGTATCTCTTGTTCTACCACTCCAGCTAGAGCTTTGACGCCTTCCCTAATTCGCTCCGGCGTTGGGTAGCAATATGAGAGGCGCATAGACCAACTACCGAGTCCATCGGCATAAAAAGCTGTTCCGGGAACATATGCAACTTTTGCAACAATCGCCTTTGGCATCATCGCCTTTGTATCTATTTCAGGTGGCAATGTGACCCAGACATAAAAACCGCCCTGTGGCCTAGTCCAGGTCGCTGATTTAGGGAAGAAGTTGTCTAACGTTTCGAGCATCGCATCCCGACGAACCTTGTATAGGTCCACAAATGAGGAGATTTGATCGCGCCAAGGTTGATCAGCGAGATAGCTGGAGATGGACATTTGGGCGAAGTTTGAGGGGCAGAGAATTGAACTTTCCGATGCGATAACTAATTTCTCGCGGAGGGCTTGGGGAACTAACGCCCAACCAATACGAAAACCAGGAACTATCGTCTTTGAGAAAGAGCCAAGGTAGATGACATTCTCCGAATCTTCTGCACGCATCGCGTTTGGAGATGGTCGATCAAAGCCAAGTAGCCCATAAGGATTATCTTCAACAATAAATATCTTCTCAGAGCGACAGATATCAAGAATTTCTGTTCTGCGATCTGCAGGTAAAAGAACTCCTGCTGGGTTCTGGTAGTTGGGAATCAAATAGAGGAACTTGATCCGTCGACCTTGATAACGCAGCGTCTTTATTGCTTGGCGGAGCGCTTCTGGTACTAAGCCATCTTTATCCATCTCAACGTGAACGACACTTGCTTCATATTGGGCGAAGGTTCCAAGTGCGCCAACATAAGAAGGAGCTTCTACTAAAACAACATCACCTGGATCTATAAAGATTCGTGAAATCAAATCAAGCGCTTGTTGAGAACCAGTAGTGACTAGAACATCATCTGGATTGGCTCGAATACCTTCGAGGGCCATCACATCACAGATTTGCTCACGCAATTTAGGATGCCCCTGCCCACTTCCATATTGCAGCGCTTCCATTCCATGTTCACGTACTAATTTCTCCACAATTGAAGCCATAACGTTCATATCGATGGCAGAGAGGTTAGGCATACCACCGGCAAGTGAGACGATTTCAGGACGGGATGCGACGGCAAAAAGTGAGCGAATCTCACTTGGTTTCATATGTGCGGCGCGATGAGCAAATCTTTCTTGAAGATTTTCTGGTTCGTGAGTACGAAACCGCTCTATCCGCTCGCCTGACATTTGGAGATTCTCCCACATTGAGCGAGGGTCTTGCACAGAGGCTAGTTGCGAATTCCCGCTCTACGAAGATCTTCTATTCGAAGCGTTCCAGTTTTTGCATCCTCTTCTGCTGAGAGAAATAACCTTTGTATTGCGATTACCAAAGCCTCGGCGATGGTGTCACGAAATGTTGGGTCATTAAGGCGGGCAGCATCTTTTGGATTTGTTATGTACCCAAGCTCTAATCGGATAGCGGGCGCTTTTGTAAGCCGAAGCAAATCCCAAGTCTTTGCATGTGTTCGGTTGTTCGCAAGATCTGTTCTTGCACAAATCTCTCGTTGAGCAAGGGTGGCAAAGCGCTCACCAACAAGAGAGTGAACTCCATGTTGGTCGCTGCCATAGAAATAAGTTGAGATTCCATGAGCTTTCTCATTCTTATAATTATCAATCCCAATAGAGATTACTAAATCAGCATTTAATGAATTCGTGAATGCAATCCGCTCTGATTCAGTTGGTGTTGTATCTGCACCCCTGGTTAGTAATACCGAAACTCCAAGTGCAATAAGTCGACCCTCTATTTTTTGGGCAAGATCAAAAGTAAGTTCTCTAATCTCATCACGTGGGCTAGGGTCCAACACAATGATCTTGTCTGCCAAAGCAGGACCACGTTTAGCTCGGTCTGCTTGGGCGCGAAGCTCAGTTGGGGCGCCACCTGTAACAGTTCGCATTAGCCGCATTAACGAGATCACAGTGCCTGGTCCACAAACTCCATCTGAGACTATGCCGACTGATTTTTGGAATTCCTTTACAGACGCTTCGGTAAATGCTCCATATATGCCATCTACTCGTCCAGGATTGAAGCCCATCTCAACTAAGCGGGCTTGTAGCGCTGCAACATCATCACCTCGCATCACAGGTTCTTGGATACGAAGGGAGCGATCACCTAATTTCCAACGCGCTTCTTCCAAAACTTTTTCAGTTGGTGAATCAATCAACCCAGATACAGAAAGACCACGCGCTTGTTGAAATGCTCTAATGGCTTTTGAAGTTGCCTCATCAAATAAATCAGAGGGGGCATCTAGGAAACCAAGGCGATGAAGGGTCGAATTGACGGTTGCCACCACATCCCCGCGGTCTCCGGGTTTGAGCATTCTTAGCTACTTAATAATTCCGAGTTAATTTAAATATTCGGAGAGTTCGCGAACTATGGCTGGTTTTGGCCGGGCGCCGACGATGCTTTTCACGATCTGGCCACCGACGAAAAGGTTCATCGTAGGAATCGAGCTAATGCCATACTTCATCGCAATCGGACCTTCTTCATCGGTATTTAGTTTCACAATTTTGATTTTGCCGGCGTATTCATTAGATATTTCCTCCAAAATAGGAGCAACTGCCTTGCATGGGCCGCACCATTCTGCCCAAAAGTCCACCAATACTGGGGTGGCGCTTTGCAATACGACATCATTGAAGTTTGCTGCTGTTACTTTCTCGGTTGCCATCTATCTCTCCTTTTTCTTGGTTCTAACTCTAGTGCCCAGCTAAGAATCGTTCTGCATCAAGTGCTGCTTGACATCCTGATCCAGCAGCAGTTATTGCTTGACGGTAAGTGTGATCGACAAGGTCACCGCATGCGAATACACCCTTTAAATTAGTACGGGTAGAGCGCTCAACCACTTCGACATAACCCTCACCATTCAGGGCTACTTGGCCCTTCACTAACTCACTTCGAGGGAGATGGCCGATCGCTACAAACAATCCAGTGAAATCCTTAACGCTCTCGTCCCCGGTCTTAACATTCTTTAATTTAAGTCCAGTGACTTTGTCATCACCTAAAACATCAAGGATTTGAGTGTTAAACAAGAATTCAATTTTAGGATTGTTCTTAGCGCGCTCAGCCATAATCTTGGAAGCTCGCAATTCCTCGCGGCGATGGATAATTACCACTTTAGTTGCAAACTTGGTTAAGAAATTTGCCTCTTCCATTGCTGAATCTCCGCCACCGGCAACAGCTATGACTTGTTCTCTAAAGAAGAAACCATCACAGGTCGCACACCAAGAAACACCACGTCCAGATAGACGTTTCTCGTTTGTTAAACCAAGTTCTTTGTAGGCAGAACCCATCGCAAGAATGACTGACTTCGCTCTGACTTTGTTTCCAGCCCCATCCACAAGTTCCTTTATTTCCCCATCCAACTTCATTGAGAGAATGTCATCGGTTACCAACTCAGCTCCAAAACGCAATGATTGCTTGCGCATCTGATCCATAAGATCAGGCCCCATAATTCCGTGCTCAAACCCAGGAAAATTCTCAACCTCGGTCGTATTCATCAAAGCGCCACCCGCTGTGACTGAACCTTCATAAACAATCGGATTCAATTGAGCGCGCGCCGTATAGATAGCTGCTGTGTAGCCGGCCGGACCAGATCCAACAATTACAACTTCGTGGATTTTTGAATAATCAACACTCACTAGCGCACCCTATCTTCGCAAGACCGTCTTTACAGTTTCGCCCACTTCTTTAATCTTGGCTAACCGTGCCAGGAGGAGATAGGAGAGACTCGTGATGGTTAGAACCAGGATGAGATTAGGGATATTCCCTTTTATATCCAGAAGTCGCTGAGTGAGGGTAGCGAACGCGAGAGCAAGGCCGGCAACAATAGATACCTTCAAGTAAAACCCTAGCTCGCTAGCAAGGGTTAATCTGTGGAGGTACTTAACCAAGAGGAAATCGGTCACAAATAATCCCACCCAATAACTAATAGCAAATGCGACGGCAAGACCAATTACAACATCTTTAGGCTTCAGCATAAAAAATACCGCTATCGAAATCCCTACCGTGACTAGATTTGTAATTAGCGTTGAATAGAACTGGTAGCGGGTATTTTCAAAAGCGTTTAGTGCGCGGATTCCAACTAAGTTCATAGAAAGCGGGATTGCACCAATTGCAAACCCAGCAAGAACTTTGCCTAAATATTCCGAACTTGCCTCATCAATTCCAAAGAAAAGAGATTTACCAATCAAGGTTCCAAAAAACAGAAAGATAAGGGCTGCAGGTACCGTAATTACGGCAACGAGGCGAAGCGCGTAACGGATTTGTTTCCGGATATCCTCGATTCGCCCATCAATCACATTCTTAGAGAGCTGAGGCAAAATTGCGGTAACGATTGAAATAGTGGCTATTGAGTGAGGCAACATCAAGATCAGATAAGCATTGGCGTAAGGGGTATAGCCAACTCCGTATTCAACTCCAGCATTAAGGGCAGTCAATCCAGATCTAGTAGCAAGATTTACAGTTATTAGGAATCCAACTTGAGAAATTAATACAGAGAGTAGCGTCCAACTTCCGAGCCGGAGGGATTTACCTAATCCACTTCCCCGCCAATCAAAACGTAACCGCAAGACCAACCCTGAGCCTTTAATGAATGGCAATAAGAGAAGTGCTTGAATGACAATTCCAAGAGTTGTACCTACACCTAAGATCATAACTTGCTGATTAGTAATAGAACCAAGTGATAGTTCATCACTTAAACTCAAGAAATACCCAAACATGACGATCGCGACTAAGTTATTGGCGATAGGCGACCACATCATTGGTCCAAAACGTTCTTTGGCGTTAGTTATCTGGCCAAGAACACCAAAGAGACCATAGAAGAGGATCTGAGGTAGACAATAAAGGGTGAATGCAAGCGTTATTTCGCGCGCTCGTCCATCAAATGTGGGGGCATAGAGCGAAACCAGGAGAGGCGCTGCGATCATCGCAAGGGCTGTGACAGCAAAAATTAGGGTCGCAATTAATGAAACCAATCTAGAAACAAATGCGCTGCCACCATCGCTTTCGCGAAAAGATCGAACTATTTGCGGCACAAAAACTGCTGTTAGTGCGCCACCAATCAAGAGGTTATAGATGATGTTTGGGGTCGTATTGCCTACATTGAAAGTGTCACCAAGAAGCGCAGTGCCAAGTACGGCTACAGTCAACAAACCTCTGATCAAACCGGTGATTCGAGAGAGAAGTGTTCCAAGGGCCATAAAGGCAGAGGATCTAATCAGTTCGCTCATATTTCCTTCCTACCCTTGATTCTACGAACACTTTGAAATACCGCTGCAAGTAAGAAGATTATTGCCATTCCAGTGGTAAACCATGTTGCAATGGGTGAAATTACAGCAAGGCGTAATGGAATAAATTGCGCTTGCCCAACTTCAGCTCCATTTGATGTACGGAATTTGAACTCAAGGCGGGTATCTCCAGATGCAATCACCTCTAACGGAATCTCTACCTGAAGTTGGGATTTCGCAGGGATTGTCAGTTGTTCGATGGCGCCAATCAAAACTCTTGAATTCGTAGCCCGCACAATCAAATCAACTTTGGCATCGACTGAGAAGTCGTTAGTTACAGTTACAGGCAGGTCATATTTATTGGAGGTGATTGTGTAGTTACCGCCGGCAATTCTTAACTTCCTCGAGTTATCTCGAAGGGTTTTACTTAGAGCCCTTGAGAGCGGTTCAATTGATTCTGTTGGAATTGCAGGGTTAAGAAGTTGGGCGATTTTCAGGCGCAGTTCAGCTATTTCTGGAGCTGGGATTGCAGAGTAAGTGACCCTTAAACTCTTTCGATATGAGTCGCTTAGGTTACGGAGTAATTGATTTGATGCTTGATCGGTGAGGGCGCTCTCCCCTATCTCAACCGGAACAGATAAGGCGGCACGAAGACGCACTTGGGCGACTTCTTTTAGGAACAAATACTCGCCCGGCGCTCTTGCTTCTAGGAACTTTTTATCTGGATTCCCATATGGAAGTGCAATAACTCGCTTACCACGGACCGCATTTCTTAACGTGTCTATCCAAATTTGAGCAATTACAAATTCAGGGATTTCTACCTCTTCTCCGGTATCGTCTATGAATCTGTAACCATCTGCTAAGTCTTGAATTTCCTCCAAAAGCGCTACATCGATCACAAACGAATTCACTTTTCCGCTTCGCTCAAATAGCAGTTTGCCCAATCTCCCCCGCGGGGTAATTGAACTTGCTAGGTCATCATTAATAAAGAGACCTTCGCTGTTTCGATGAGTAGGTTCAGAAAGCGTCATGGTCGATTCAGCCTGAACGGGAGCCGCTGAAATAGTTAGGAGAAGTAAGACAAGCAAGAAACGTTTCATTTTAGTAGCTCTTTAGAGCGCGCGATTAGTTTCTTCTCATCGGGATAGGCAAGGCGTTCCACAATTTCATCAAGTGGAAACCAACGCACATCATCAACTTCGCTTACCTGTGGAGATATCCGCCCACCCTTTTCCCTAAACACAAAATGATGAACGGTTTTGTGAATCCTCTTTCCTCCAGCCATAAACCAAAAATCGATAACACCGAGAGATTTTAGAATTTCACTATCTATCCCAGTCTCTTCCTTAACTTCTCGGATTGCGGCTTGTTCGGGGGATTCGCCAGATTCAATGTGACCCTTTGGTAGAGACCAGAGTAGTTTCTCGCGGCTTTGATCTTTAAGGTCTATTCGGCCGATCAAAAGTCCTTTAGTTCCGGAACTATCTATTACTAATCCGCCAGCACTAATTTCATCGACGCGTTTTGCATACGGTTGTTTCTTTAGTGACGGACGTTTTGAAGATTTAGAGCGTGAACGTCTCCGATTACGCTTCTTTTTACTACCTTCGCCGCCCGCACTAGGTGCCGGGGTCATGAGTCAAAGCGTACTCGGTAGCCTTGTGCTCTAATGGAAACACCAGTATCAGCAGCGAGTGAAATCGCGATTTCGGCGCTTCAAGAGCGGGCGCCGCAGGCCTTTGATCTTGCAGTTCGATTCAAGAGCAAAGGATTCAAACTCGCTCTTGTCGGTGGCTCAGTCCGAGACATTCTTCTAGGGCGACTGGGTAAGGATTTAGATTTCACAACCGATGCAGAGCCAAATCAAATCAAGAAACTAATCAAAGATGAAGTAGATGATATCTGGGAGATTGGAGCCAAGTTCGGGACTATTGGAGCCCGAAAAGATGAAATTGTCTTTGAGATTACAACTTATAGAAGTGAGGTTTATCTAGCAGAATCAAGGAAGCCTGAAGTTAAGTTTGGCGATTCAATTGAAGTGGATTTGATGCGGCGCGACTTTACCGTCAACGCTATGGCAATTGAATTGACAACTGATTCTCCAACATTTATCGATCCACATAATGGTGTTCGCGATCTACTAACTAAAGTTCTCAAAACTCCTGGCTCACCCGAACTCTCCTTTGGAGATGATCCACTTCGTATGCTTCGGGCAGCACGCTTTGCAGCACAACTAGACTTTCAGATTGCTCCAGAGCTATTGGTATCTATGACGGAGATGGCAGAGCGTCTCGAGATTATCTCTATGGAGCGGATCAGGGATGAGTTTGTAAAGATCATGCTCTCTGCAAATCCCAGAATTGGCATAACAACTCTTGTAGATACTGGTCTTTGTGATCAATTCTTACCTGAGATTCCCAAACTTAGACTTGAGATTGATGAGCATCATCACCACAAGGATGTTTACGAGCACACACTCACTGTGGTTGAGCAATCGATGGCGTTAGAGGATCGGCTTGGCGGTGCAAATCTAGTTATCCGTTTGGCAGCCCTGCTGCATGACATCGGAAAGCCAAAAACTAGGGCTCTGATTGATGGCGGCGGCGTATCGTTTCATCATCACGAAGTTGTTGGCGCGAGAATGGCTAAGGAGCGCTTGCGCAAACTCAGGTTTGATCACGACGTGGTTGAAGAAGTGGCAAAGCTTGTATTTCTCCACCTCAGATTTCACGGGTATGGCGGCGGAGAATGGAGTGATTCAGCCGTCCGCAGATACGTGCGTGATGCCGGCGACTTACTTACACACCTTCATGTTCTAACTCGCGCTGATTGCACGACGCGAAACAAGAAGAAGGCAGAGAGCCTTGCGAGCAACTATGACCATCTAGAAGGGCGAATTGCAACGTTGATGGAGCAAGAAGAACTCTTGAAGATAAGACCAGATCTCGATGGCCATGCAATTATGGAGATTCTTGGGATTAAAGCTGGACCTGAAGTGGGGAAAGCCTACGAATTTCTAATGGAGTTGCGACTAGAGCATGGTCCACTTGGTCAAGAGAGGGCTAAAGAAGAACTAATTAATTGGTGGGCGAAAACTCAGAGTTAAAGTTTTTCTTCCGGAGCGCTAGCGCTGCAAAGATGATGTAGCAAAACGCAATCAATGCGGGTAATACACCAGACTCTCCACTCGGTGGCATTACCAATGCAGCAACTACGGCTCCACTTACGATTCCAAAATTGACCATTACATCGTAAACAGCAAAGACGCGGCCACGATATTCATCTTTGATTTTGGATTGCACAAGAGCATCATTTGTGACTTTTACTCCCTGACCAGCCATACCAGCAAAGAAACCGGTAGCGACAAGGAGTAATTCACTTTGCTCTAGCGCTAGAAGGATTGGTAACACGGCACTTGCGAATAAAGAGAGGCGAATCCATTTATGTCGACCATACTTCGCTACACCAATGGGCGCGAGGATTGCACCGATTGTTATTCCTACACCTGCGATTGTTATTGCAAATGCAAAACCAGCTAAGCCACTTTCAGGATCATTTGGATCATTAAATGTATTTCGGTTTAAGAGAAGCGCCATAAGTGTTAGCGCGGTTAACCCGCTTCGCTGTATCGACGTCGCGGAAATACCAAGGAAGCAATCCCGAATTCTTTGCAGGAACTTGAAGGCAGCGACCATCTCAAAATATGCCTGGGAGATGCTCTCTTTTCTTACCTCATGAGGCAGCGGGCCCAAATCGCCTTTTTTGAGGGTTAGTGCGAATAATCCGGCAAGAAAAAAGGTAATTGAGGCAAGTGAAATCAATAGTCCATCTGCTTGGTCGGCGGTAACTCGACTTTCAAGAAGGTTCCTAATGCCAATGCCAATTCCCCCACCTAGTACTACAAATACCGTGCCACCTGTAACAGCAGTAGCGTTAACTGAAACTAATGTGGTTCTACCTTCTGGTCCGGAAGTATCAAGCAATAGTGGGAGCCCGGCTGATAACCCAGCGAGGATGAGTCGATTCACACCAAATGCAATCAATACAAAAACCGTTAACTCAATCCCGGTTGCACCGTTTCGGACTAATCCCGCGATGAAGATAAGAGTCAAAGCGCGAAAGAGGTTGGCAAAGAGAATGATTCGTTGACGCGAGATACGATCAAGAATAGTTCCAACCAGCGGCCCTATTAAAGAGTAAGGAAGCAGTACAACAGCAAAAGCGATTGCGGCTGATTTTGCATCAGGTTGACGTTCTGGTGAGAACAATATGAACGAAGCGAGAGCAGATTGAAAGATTCCATCAGTTAGTTGTCCAGTCCATCGGACC
>CAZZIN010000018.1:0-13069 GCA_964654425.1 uncultured Clavibacter sp.
CTGCGTCCCAATGCCTAGCTCACTTAGCGGACGCAGAAATTTCACTAGCTCTTCGCGTAAGGATGATGCTTACAAGCGATGGCTACAAATTTAGCTCTTGGGATGAGGATGCATTTGCGGTCATCAAAGAAGATCGCGACCCACGCACTTCAATCGAAAGTTTCATCTCGCTGCGCAAGGGGACACTAGAGATTCTTGAGACATTGAGCGATGCACAACTATCGAGATCAGGTACTCGAGCGAACGGCGAGCCAATCACAGTAATTGATTACGTTTCCATGATGTCTCGGCATGTGCGCGCTCATCTTGCACAGGGTGTAAAAGCAGCTCAAGGTTGATTGGATTCGTACACCTAAATCCGCTCGCTTTAAGTGTCGCTTGAGTTCTTGTAGCGACCCAAGAACTCTCGTTTAAATTCCAAGAAGTCGCCCCGCTCGATAGCTTGGCGCATTTGATCGACAAGATTTACGATGAAGAAGACATTATGAATGGTTGCAAGAGTTGGGCCGAGGATTTCTTTAGCACGGAATAGATGGTTGATATATGCCCTCGAATAGTTCTTACAGGTATAGCAGAGACATTCCGAATCAATCGGGGAGAAGTCCTTCCGATAAGAACCCCCCGATACATTGAAGCGACCCGTAGGCGAATAGACCGCGCTTGTTCGAGCTTCTCTTGTAGGAGCAACGCAATCAAAGGTATCGGCGCCATTCTCTACGCCAGCAAATAAGTCCACCGGCTCACCAATTCCTAGCAGGTGACGTGGTTTGTTGTTAGGCAATTCATCAACTGCCCAGCTAATGATGGTGCCTAATTTTGACTTGTCGAGCGCCCCACCAATTCCAAACCCATCGAATTCGATACCGCTAGATGACATAGAGCCAAGATCTTTTGCAGCTTTTCGCCGCAAGTCTTCATATTGTGCGCCTTGCAATACGCCAAATAGAGCTTGGTAAGGTCGATGAGATCTTGTTTCAGTTAACTTCTTATGCTCATCTAGACATCTAATTGCCCAAAGCCTCGTGCGCTCTAGTGAGTCTTCCTGATACTTCCGGGTGTTATGAAGAGTAGTTAATTCATCGAAGGCAAAGATAATGTCCGCGCCGATTTTGTGTTGGACTTGCATTGAAATTTCTGGTGAGAAACGGTGCATCGAACCATCAAGATGGGATTTGAAAGTAACTCCATCATCATCTACGTGAGCCAGGCGCTCACGTTTCTCTGCGATTAAGTCATCTGAGTTAAGTGAATCTCCAGTCATATCAATTACTTTTTTAAATCCGACCCCGAGGGACATGACTTGAAAACCACCGCTATCGGTAAAGGTCGGCTTGTTCCAATTCATAAATTTTCCAAGTCCGCCAGCCTCATCGAGCGTATCTGGACCTGGTTGTAGATAAAGGTGATAGGCGTTTGCTAAAACTGCTTGCGCTCCAAGATCAGAGATGGATTCGGGCAGAGCCGACTTAACTGTTGCCTTCGTTCCTACCGGTATGAAGGCCGGCGTTTTAATCGTTCCATGAGGTGTAGAGATAACGCCGCTTCTTCCACGTTGACCCGGGATTGACTTAGAAAGTTCAAATGAAAACGCCATAGCGCTCAATTGAACCACCATTGTTGAAAATTAATTGGGCTAATGTTTCTCGGTGAGCGAAAAATCCAAGAAGCTGGGGCGAAATTATTGGAGACTTTGGAGCGCTCATGCCACCAGCAACCTGGGGGATGGTCTAGCCAGCGTTGCCTTTCCGTGGCTGGCGTCGGCTGTTACACGGGAACCCTTCCTAATCGCCTTAATCGCTGTGATGAGCCGGTTGCCCTGGCTAGTCTTTACTTTGCCCGCAGGAGTCATCACGGACCGGTTTGATCGCAAGAAAATCATTGTTTCAATGAATCTTTCGCAAGGGGTGTTAGCCCTAATCCTAGCTTTAACAATCTTTCTAGAGCGGAATTCACTTCCAGATCTGAAGAGCGTTGCCGATGCGAGTAATTTCCAAACTAACTACTCTCTTTATATTGCTTTACTTCTAATCTCATTACTATTTGGTTTCACAGAGGTTCTGCGCGATAACGCTGGCCAAACATTCCTTCCTTCTGTTGTTGAGAAAGAACAGCTCGAGAGCGCTAATGGCAAACTCTGGTCCGCCGAATATGTGATGAACAGTTTTGTCGGCCCACCGATTGCTAGCTTCATATTCGGGATTGCTGTCTTTCTCCCATTCTTCATTCACTCTGGAACTTTCTTTGTAGCAGCAGCGCTGATTGGGTTAATTTCAAAGATTGCTCAAACTGATTCGACTCAGGATGAAAAGAAACCCATCAACTTTAGAGCGGAGATAAGCGAGGGTTTTCGCTGGCTCTGGCGACATTCTCTGCTTCGCCCCATGGCGATTATCTTGGGAAGCTTGAATCTCGTTGGCTCACTGACAGCCGCTACCTTCATTCTCTTCGCTCAAGAAATACTTCGAACTTCGGTATTTGAATTTGCCATCCTTGGAACTGCTGGGGCAGTAGGAGGTGTACTTGGAGGAATTATCGGGCCTAAGATTTCCAAAAAATTTGGAAGTGGACCTTCACTTTATGCAACGTTAATCGCGATGCCCTTATTGGGATTAGTAATTGGGTTCACCTCTAATTGGGTTGTCGTTTGGGTGATGATCTTCCTCACGACAAACTTTGCTGTTCTTTGGAACGTCATCACGGTTTCGCTGCGACAGAGCATCATCCCAACTGAACTATTAGGAAGAGTGAATAGCGTCTATAGATTCTTTGCTTGGGGGAGCATGCCTATCGGAACGCTTATTGGCGGAGCACTTGTAAGTCTTATGGAAGGTATAGCCAATCGAGAATTCGCGCTACGTACACCTTATTTTGCTGCTCTTTTACTCGGAATTATTATCTTCATATTTGCGGCACCAAGGCTAACCACGGAGAAGATTGAAGCTGCACGTAGCGAAGGACAATAGATTTCCATTTCATAGTGTTGGAAAAATCAAGAGGGAGGCCCGCTATCGCAGGCCCCCCTCTTGCTAAGGCTAATTCCCTTGTAGGGAATCGCTTACTTACTTCATGAAGCCAACTTTGGTCCAATCAAGCGAAGTAGGACCAAATGATCCGAAGTTCGCAAGGCTCTTTGTAGTTGCCGATGTTCCTGGCCACATGTAGAGCGGAATGTTGTAAGCATTGTTCCAAAGTGCTTTTTCAACTTGGTTAGCAAGGGCGCAGCGCTTGACAGGGTCAAGTTCGCTGGCCGCTTGCTTGATTAGTGCATCCATTTCTGGAGTCACTGAATCCTTGGCGTAGTTCTGATTCGAGTCTTTTGCAACGATGTTCATCGAACCGCCAATTGGGAATGAGGAACCAGTCCAAGCGAAAGTAACGAGTTCAAAATCAAGCTTCTCGACATCGACGTACTTGGAGAAGTAGTCGGCGCGAGGAACTTCGCGAAGTTGAAGATCGATACCAATCGGTGCCGCACGGAGCATCGCCTGTGTCAGTGTGGCGATATTTGCACGGTTTGGATAGTTCGTTGGATAAGTGAACTTGATAGTCATTGGTTGATTTGCAACTAATCCAGGTACTGCAGGACCTGAGTAGTAGCGCATTCCAACGACCTTGTTATTGCCGTTTGAATCCTTTTCAGTTGCACTTGTTGCAAGCTTCCAACCAGCCTTATCAAGTAGTTGATCGGCAAGAGCGGTGTTCTTCTTTCCGTACTTACCAGATGCATCGACGTGACATGCCTGACCTTCATAGAAGGTGCGGTTGTTCTTAACAACTGGATTCTTAACGAAGAGGCCGGTATTTGCCTCAGCGATCACTTGGCGGTTTAGCGCCACTGTAATTGCTCGACGTACATTCACATCTGCAAGAATTGGGTTCTTCGAGTTGATATCAATGTGCTCCCACGTGCCTACACCTGGTACATCATGAACTTGTAACTTGGAGTTAGCACGAGCCAATTTCAGCGAGTTAGCATCGGTTGCAAGATCCATGTATTGAATCTCGTTATTTGCCAACGCTGCATATTGTGCTGATGGCGGAATCGCGCGGTAGATGACCTTATCTAGGAGTGGCTTATCGCCCCACCACTTTGGATTTCGCTTCCACACAACCGTGGTCTGATCATCATTAGCTGATTCGAAAATGAATGGGCCAGAGCCGAGAAGAGGCTTGGCGCGCCATGCATCATTGAACGTTGCTGCATCTTTTGTCAAAGATGTTGGGAGAAGTCCAGAAAATAGTGATTGCCAATCTGGGTATCCCTTGGACATAGTGACGATGATTTCGTTAGCGCTCTTACCGGCCTTAACAGACTTGATGTCCTCATAGCCTTGAGTGGAAACGACTTGATAGGCCTCATTCGACCCGTTCATTGCTTTCCAATGTCCGACGAAGTCAGCAAGTGTGATTTTCTTTCCGTTGCTCCAAATCGCCTTAGGATTTAGAACAATTCGCAGAGTCTGTGGCGACACTTTGGTCTGCTCAAATGCGGAAACGTAGTTCTTATCAATTTGAAGCTTTCCACTTGCATCAAAGTAGATCAAGTTTGGAAGCGTCATTCCCATCATTCCGCTTACATCTGCATCATTTCCATCTGGATGGCTGATGTTGTATTGAATCGGCGGATAAAGGATTGGGAGAGTGAGTGTGCCGCCCTGCTTCAGCTTAGAGACTGGTTGAGCATTGATGCTCGTAGCTCCAGCCGCATTTGCAGCAGGTACCGACACGAGAGCGGTGATTACCAACGAGAGTGCACTCAACGTGGCGAACACAGCTTTGAGGGTTTTCTTCATTCTTTAATTACCTTTCGGTTTACCTATAGGTTGAACAACCGGGATTCGAATCCCGGATGACTTGAGCCAAATGCTAGACCTCCCCTTGAAAAACTTGAAGTGGCTACGTAATTTCCGCATGGAAAAGGCACTAATCTTGAGTCTGCTGGTTCGAGTTATGGGGGTCCGTAGGAATTGCTGGGGTTTATTGCTAAGCGCTTCGCCAACTTCCTTCTACTTGTAATAATCGCAACTACGGCTGGCTACCTGCTTGCTGCATCAGCTCTAAATCCGCGCGAGAACTTTCTCGGAAGAAATCCGCCAGTTCCAGTAAATACGATTAATAGCATCCTTACTCAAGTAAATATGAATGATGAAGATCCAGTCTTACAGCGCTATGGAACCTGGGTTAGCGGAGTAGTTAAAGGCGACCTTGGAAAAACTATCTTTAGCGAATCAGTAAATGAAGAATTCAAGAATCGCATCTGGGTTAGCTTCAGGTTGTTGATTCTAGGTTCTATATTGGGAGCGGTCTTCGGAGTCCTTATTGGTGTAATCAGTGCAGTTCGTCAATACAAATTCTTTGATCGAACATTTGGCTATTCCTCCTACATCATTCTCTCCACCCCAGTCTTCTTGATTGCAATCTTGCTCAAATTTTTTGCGGTATTTATTAACGAGAAAATTGGATTCACCCTCTTCTATACTGTGGGGCTAAATACTCCGGAATTGACTGGTTTTGAGTTATTTGTTAATTCGCTTCAACACATGATCTTGCCGACGCTTTCTCTAACTTTGGGAGGGATCGCCTTCTATTCAAGATGGCAGCGAAATTCGATGCTTGATGTCTTGGGTAGTGATCACTTGAGAACTGCAAGGGCAAAGGGGCTCACGAAACGGCAGGCTCTCTTTAAACATGGTCTCCGAGTTGCCGTTTTACCAATGGCGACATTCTTTGCATACTCGTTCGGACTTTTGATAGCAGGAGCTGCCTTTACCGAATCGATTTTTGGTTGGTATGGGATGGGTGAATGGTTTATTCGCGCCGTGAACACCAATGACATCAACTCAGTCTCCGCAATCGTCCTTTTCACCGCAATATTGGTGCTATTTGCGGGCTTTTTGGCCGATGTCCTTACTGCTGCGCTTGATCCACGAGTGAGGATTCGATGAGCAACTTTGAACTAAAAAAGAGTGAAGATGAAATGCTCTCGCGCCGCCGGTTGATACTGCGTCGCTTCTTCCGCAACAAATCTGCCGTTTTTGGACTTGGAACTTTGCTCTTCATCGCCGCGCTTGCAATCGTCGGTCCTTACCTAACTCCGTGGACGTGGGATCTTTCAAAAGAAAATGGTTTGGATTTCAACGCCTTTGTAAATAGTCCTTATGGTGGGGGATTGACTGCGCCGTCATTCGACGATGGACACTATTTTGGTACAAGTCAGGTCGGTGGCGATGTATTCGCGCAGACTATTCGCGGACTACAGAAATCACTTTTGATTGGATTACTAGTGGCAGTTTTCTCAACTGGCATAGCCGCGACTGTCGGAGCAACTGCCGGCTACCTAATGGGGCGCACTGATAAAGCTCTGATGTGGTTAGTTGATTTGCTCTTGGTTCTACCTTCATTCCTAATCTTGGCGATTCTCTCGCGTTGGTACCAATCCAGCGGCTGGATTTTGTTGGTCTTTTTACTAGCGGCATTCAACTGGATGATCACCGCTCGAATAGTGAGAAGCGTTTCGATGAGCCTTCGCGAACGTGACTTTATTAGGGCGGCCAGATACATGGGCGTACCTACAAGAAAGATAATTTCCAAGCACTTGATTCCAAATATGGCATCACTTTTGATCATTGATGGAACTTTAAATGTCGGAGGAGCGATTCTTAGTGAGACCGGACTTTCCTACCTTGGTTTCGGCGTTCGAGCACCAGACGTTTCACTTGGTTCCCTTATTGCAGAAGGAACTGCTTCTGCGCTTACTTATCCATGGCTATTCATGTTTTCCGGCGGGCTGCTTATTCTCACGGTTCTTGCCATCAGCTTGATTGGAGATGGCCTGCGCGATGCCTTTGATCCGGGCTCAAAGTCGGGTAGAAAATCATGAAAAAAGCCCCAATCCTTCAAGTTAAAGGCCTCTCGGTCACTTTCCCGAGCGAATCAGGAACTGTTAACGCGGTAAGGAATGTGTCTCTAGATATTTACCCTGGCGAAGTACTCGGAATCGTTGGTGAATCAGGATCTGGGAAGTCAGTCCTCTCGCTTTCAACAATTGGCCTTCTACCGAATTCTGCTCGGGTAAGCGGTGAGATTTTGCTGGATGGGAAGAATTTGTTGGAGTTAAGTGATGAGGCGATGTCAAAGCACAGAGGCCGAGACATCGCTATGGTTTTTCAAGACCCACTCTCTGCGCTAAACCCAGTTCAAACAATCGGTCATCAAATAGCTGAGGCGCTACTAATTCATCAAGACATCTCCTATGACGCGGCTTTCCAGCGCGCTGGTGAGTTATTGGATGAGATGCGGATACCTCGTCCATTCGAACGTGTTAAGTCTTATCCACATGAATTTTCGGGCGGAATGCGACAGCGCGTGATGATTGCACTTGCAATTGCGAATGCTCCAAAAATTATCCTTGCTGACGAACCTTCCACTGCACTAGATGTAACAGTCCAGGCTCAAGTATTAGAACTTCTAAAGAAAGCTAGCCAGCTAACGGGAGCTGCGGTCGTTCTTGTTACTCACGATATGGGAGTTGTCGCTGGCCTTGCTGACCGAATTGCAATTATGTACGCCGGAAAGATTGTCGAAGAAGGTCCGATTGAGAAAGTCTTTGAAGAGCCCGCGATGCCGTACACAATCGGATTATTGCGTTCGATCCCTCGTGTGGATGAAAGTGCTAAGCGTCGACTAGTTTCGATAGCTGGTTCGCCACCATCACCAGTTAATTTGCCTCCCGGTTGTGCCTTCGCACCGCGCTGCCCCGCATATACAGAGATATGTGATTCAAAAGTTCCAGATTTGGAGAGTTTTGGGGGCGAGCGCAGCGTTGCTTGCCTTCGCAAGGATGAAATCGCCTCATTAATCAGCGCAGGGCGCCTATATTCGACAGAGGAGACCCAAGGGATAGTCAAGGGCAAATCTGATGTGAAGTTGCTTGAAGTTACCGAGCTGAGCAAATCCTTCCCGGTTCTCAAAGGCAATGTCTTTCGGCGAAGAGTCGGCTCTGTTTACGCTGTCGACAAGATTTCCTTCACGCTAGAGCAAGGTAAGTGCCTTGCAATAGTAGGGGAGTCTGGTTGCGGAAAGACGACCACGCTTCTCGAAGTAATGAATCTAGTTGCCCCCGAAAATGGAAGAATCGTGATTTTCGGCAAAGATGTTTCTAAGATTTCAAAGAGTGATCGTCTATCGATACGCAAAGATCTCCAAATTGTTTTCCAAGATCCATTTGCATCCTTGGATCCACGGTTACCAATCGGTGAAGCGATTATGGAACCGATGGAAGTTTTCTCTGTTCCCAAGAGCGAGCAGATATCCCGTATGCAAGAGTTAATCGAATTGGTCGGTTTGAATCCGGCACATGCGAATCGTTTTCCGTCAGAATTTTCTGGCGGACAACGTCAACGAATTGCAATTGCTCGAGCGCTCGCACTTAATCCGAAGATTTTGATTCTTGATGAACCAGTCTCAGCACTTGATGTAAGCGTTCGCGCGGGTGTACTTAATCTACTTGCCGACCTACAAGAGAAGTTAGGTATTTCCTACCTATTCGTCTCCCATGATCTCGCGGTTGTCCAGCACGTCGCAGATTACGTAGCAGTGATGTACCTAGGCTCCATCGTTGAAAGTGGCACCGTAAAGGAAGTATTTAATTCGCCTCACCATCCTTATACAAAGGCTCTTCTCTCAGCCGTCCCAATTCCAGATCCAAAAATAGAGAAGACGCGCGAGCGGATAATTCTCGAAGGAGAGTTGCCGTCACCCATTAATCCTCCAAGTGGGTGCCGCTTCCATAACCGCTGCTTTGTGACTAAAGCCCGGAGCGAGGCAGATCAAGCAAAGTGCTCCGGGGAGCGCCCCGGGCTTCGATTGGTGGAGGGCTCTCAGGTTTCATGCCACTTTCCGCTAACAAAGTAGGACTTTTGCACCTTTTCCTGAGAAAGTAACCGAATTCGCAACGAAATCGTTATTCAGGCAGGCTCTATTTAAGGCACATAAATGTTGTGTAAATGCTCCGCGTCGGGCAAACTGACCGCTCCCTCGACGGGTCACCTTCGGCAAGACAGTCGACTTCTTACCGCGGGCCCCTAGAACGAAAACCTATAGGAGGTTCTCTTGAAGAAAAATACATTGAGAACAGTTCTTGTCGGTTCGCTATCAATCTTGTTAGCGGCATCGATGCTTACGCCTGCGAAAGCGGCTAAGAACGGAACAATTGTTCTCTATGAAACAAACCCACTTTCTTGTTTCAACTCCGCGGTAGTTGGTTGCAACCTTGTAACTAACTCTGTAATTGGAGCACTCACCGGAATGGGCTTTGGTTATTACGATAACAACCGTAATTGGATTCAAAATACAACGTTTGGAACCTACAAAGTAGTATCAAACAAGGCAACTGACTTCCGCGTTCAGTACACGGTAAAGCCAGGACGTCTTTGGTCTGACGGTACGCCGATTACTGGTATCGATCTGCTTCTTTCACATGTAATCTACAGCCGCGAATATGCAAAGGCAGCCGGAATTGGTAACTGGGATGGCGATAAGAAGTTCGACTTCAACTCAGCCGGTATTTCATCAAGTACATATTCGCTTTTCTCAGCCGGCGACCCAATCGTCAGCGCTGATGAAATGTCTGTCACCTTCCTTTACAAGCAGAGGTTCCCAGACTGGTGGCTCTCTGTTATCGGCCCACGCCCAACGCACGCTCTAGTCCTATTGGCTGAAGGAAAGACTGGCCTACAAACAGTTGCTGCCAACGAAGCTGCTCGTGATCGCTTCTATGCTGCATACAAGGCAAAGTCAACCGCGCTTCTCAAGGATATGGGCAAGGTTTGGTCAACAGTTGCGGCAGCTGATGTCAATGCTGCAACCACCAACCCACTTCTTTGGGTTGGAAACGGACCATTCAACTTGGTGAGCGCGATTAAGGGTCAATCAACAACCCTTAAGGCAAACCCACGTTACAACTCAGGTCCTGCTGTTTCTGGAGATATCCAGAACATCGTCCAGAAGTATGTAGCGGACGGAAACCCTGCAATCCAGGCTCTTGCTAACGGTGAAATTACCATTTACGCCGGACAGCAAACGGCTGATGGCGTTGCCGCTCTAAAGAAGTTGACTGGCGTTAAGACAGAGTTCGCTATGAATAGCACCTACGAACATGTTGATCTTCGCTCAGGCCCTTACTTCTCGGGCGGAACTCCATATAACGGTCCATTTGCCGGTAATGGAGAAAAAGCGACACAGCTTCGCCGAGCATTCTTGCTCTGCATACCTCGCGAAGAAATTGTGACTAAGTTAATTAACACAATTAACCCAGATATCAAGCCTTTGCGCTCGGTAACTGTTCCTTCGACGATTGATCCTCTGTACAACAGAGTGATAACTGCAAATGGCTCTGCGTATTACGAAGGAGATCAAGCGACAAAGAACAAGCGTGCGCTCGCCATCGTAACGAAGTACGTTCCAAATGCTTTGACCAACCCAATCAAGATCGACTTCCTCGTTCCTGGAAACAATGCTCGTAGGGCTGCACAAGCTCTGCTCATTGATGCCAACATGAGCAAGTGTGGTTTTGATACCGTGATGGATACAGTTGTTGACTGGTCGCCACAACTTCGTAACTCGAAGTACGATGCCACCTTCTTCGGCTGGCAGGCAACTTCCACCGCTCAAGGAACAATCCGTAGTAACTGGAGATCAGATGCTTCAAACAACTACAACGGATCAAATGGTGGGCCTGCGCTTGATGCTGCTTTGGACGATGTGTTTTCACGTCCAATGTCTCCAACCGTCCTTGCAACTGCGTTTATCAAGATTGAAAGAACAATCTTTGGTAACGCCTACACACTTCCTATGTACCAACACCCAGCTGTGTTGGCCTACGACGCAGATTTGAAGGGCGTGAAGTTAAGCGCACTCTCACCTGTGAAGGAGTGGAACTTCTGGGAGTGGAAGTACTAATTCGAGAGAATTAGTTCTAACTACCCAATAAGTAGTAAGGCCTTAGGGGCGATATGCTCCTAAGGCCTCTACTTTTGAGGGCCCAAATCTTGATTTCTGGTGGGCAGCAAATGATTTGCCGATTAGACTTTGCCAGCCTTAAAGGAAAGGGAGAATGATGATTGCATTTATCATCCGTCGCTTAGGCGTCCTTTTTCTAATCCTCTTCGGTTCAAGCTTCATTCTTTATAACCTGACTGCCATCACTGGCGATCCCATCGGAGATCTGCGATTTAGCGGTGATCCCGAGGTTCAGGCTCAGATTCAAGAACTTGAGAGATTTCTAAGACTTGATGTCCCGCCGCCGCTTCGGTATTTCATCTGGCTGCGCGGTGTGCTTGGAATATTTACCGGCAATCCAGACTTTGGATTGACGAGATTGCGCAGTCCAGTAAGCAGTGAGATTGCCGCGGCCATGCCGATCACCATTCGACTTGTTATTTTTGCAACAATATTCGCGATTGTAGTTGGAATTGCGCTCGGAATTGTTACAGCGCTTCGTCAATACTCAAGGTTTGACTATTCGATGACCTTCGTTGCGTTCTTGTTATTTTCGCTTCCTATTTTCTGGGTCGCTGTCTTGCTCAAGCAGTACTTAGCTATTCAATTCAATACATTCTTATCTGAGCCAAGCGTAACTCTCCCTTGGAAGATTGGGCTTGGATTAGTTGGCGGAGTATTTTGGGGTGCACTCTTTGGCAGAACTCGTTCCGGTTTTTGGAGAGCTTTCACCTCCGTCTTTTTTGGAACGGTGATTGCTCTAACGTTTATTGATCAAGCAAACTGGTTCCTAGATCCTGCACTTGGGCCAGTTTTAATCGGTTTACTTTCTATAGGTATCGGTTTTGGAATAACTTATCTAAGTACGGGTCTTGGCAATAAAGCGGCGCTTTACTCATCCTTAACCATGGCGCCCCTCACTGTTATTTCCTACTTTGTTGTCGCTTCGTCATTAAACTCCTCTTCATCAATTCCGCAATTACTGAGTTATGCGCTCATTACAACGTTAGTTGCGGTTGGAGTTTCTTTGCTCTTCGCTCGCGTCGACCGTGGCCCGGTAATACGAACGACCATAATGACAGGGCTGCTCTCTGCACACCTCATAATCGTTGATAAATTCATGCAGACTTGGAAGCCGTATATGGAAGACGGTGCAATTAATTTCCGCCCGATCCCAACTCTAGGTCAAGTAAGTGAGTTGCTTCCACAAGACGAATTTTGGATTACTACGCTTGATATCCTTGTACATCTATTCCTGCCGACAATAGCCCTAACCTTGATCTCCTTCGCCGGTTACATCAGGTATTCACGCGGAACGCTTCTCGAGGTATTAAATGCTGATTACATTAGAACAGCACGTGCAAAGGGTCTGACTGAGCGCACCGTGATCATGCGCCATGCATTTAGAAACACACTCATTCCTCTCACAACTATTATGGTGGTGGATTTTGCGGGTGTAGTTGGTGGTGCAATCATCACAGAGCGTGTTTTTGGATGGTATGGAATGGGAACGCTTTTCAATCGCGCAATCGGAACTCAAGACTTGAATCTCTTGATGGGAGTTTTCTTTATTACAGCATCTCTTGCGGTGATTGCGAATCTCATTGCTGATTTACTTTATTCGGCCCTAGATCCTCGTATCCGAGTAGGAAGTGGCAAATGATAGGTCGCAGGAAAAAAGAATCTTCAGGTACCGTCGTTGCTTCTGGAGAAAATGCGATTGCAAATAAAGAAGTGGAGGGACTAAGTCAGAGTCAGATAGTCTTTCGACGTTTCCTTCGGCATAGAGCAGCGGTAGTTTCAGTTTTCTTCCTGTTCTCAATAATGATTCTAGTTTTCTCTGCTGTTGACTCTCAATTCGGCCCATTTAGAACAAATGGTTGGTGGAAGTGGAGTCCAGACGACATCCCAGATCTTCGCTTTGGAGATTGCCCAAATGACACTGTTGGTTGCCCAACACTTTCGGTTGTTCCAAAATTCTTAGGTGGAAATGGTTTAGCACTTGGCAGCCATCCTTTCGGCCAAGACGATATTGGTCGCGACTACTTCGCTTTGGTAATGAAAGGCACCC
>CAZZIN010000019.1:0-13002 GCA_964654425.1 uncultured Clavibacter sp.
AAGAAGACTTGGACAAGATCGCAAACGGTGAAGAAGATCGACTCAATTGGCTCACGAGATTTTTCTATGGTCATGATGACCAGCCAGGTTTACAAGATCTAGCAGCAGATCTCGGCGCGATTGATGCGCAACAAATCAACACCATGAAGATGGGTGACGATATCGAGATTCGCGTTGGTCGTTATGGTGCTTATCTCCAACAAGGCCAAGGCGATAATCGAAAGTTTGCCAATATTCCCGAAGGTCTCGCACCCGACGAACTCACCTTGCAAAAAGCCATCGAACTTCTTGCTGCCCCTTCCGGTGAACGTGAATTAGGAGTGGATCCAAAAACTGGACTACAAGTTATTGCAAAGTCAGGACGATTTGGGCCATACATCACTGAAGTGTTTCCAGAAGTTCCTACCGAAGATGGAAAGAAACCACGAAAGAAGAAAGATGCGCCAACACCAAAAACTGCATCACTTCTCTCAACAATGACCCTCGATACAGTCACAATCGATGATGCGCTCAAACTTCTATCTTTACCGAGAGTTCTTGGAACTGATAGCGAAACAGGCGAAGAGATTACTGTTCAAAACGGTCGTTATGGACCTTACTTAAAACGCGGAACCGATTCGCGCACACTCACATCAGAAGATCAACTTTTCTCGATCGACCTCAATGAAGCTGTTGAGATTTATAAGCAACCAAAAGTGCGACGTCGTGGTGTTGCAAAACCACCACTGAAAGAACTTGGCGTTGATCCTGAGACTAAACGTCCAATCATCATCAAAGATGGCCGATTCGGCATGTATGTCACCGATGGCGAGACAAATGCGACGCTACGTCGAGGCGATACCGTTGAAGCGATGACAATTGAGCGCGCTCAAGAACTTCTCGCTGGACGTAGGGCTTGGGAAATCGCCAATGAAAGTGAAGGTGTCGTGAAAAAATCCGGACGTCTGAAAGGCAAGGGGAAGACTAAAAAGACTGCTCCCACTTTGACCGAAAAGACCATTAAAGACGCGGGTTCGAAGCGTAAAGCGAAGAAATCGGCCACAGGTAAGTCTAAGAAAGCCAAGTAATAGGCTCTCGCTATGGCAAACGCGATCCCCAATCCACGAACTCCAACAGCTGGTGTTCGCGACAGCGTCATGTCAATCCCGGCATTTCGAAAGCTGTGGAATTCGATGGCTTTCTCGTCATTTGGAGATTGGCTAGGCCTTCTTGCGACAACCGCGTTAGCACAACAACTTGCTGGTGGTAACTATGCAACCGCAAACTTCGCTATCGCAGGTGTTTTTATTGCGCGCCTATTACCCTCCGTCATTCTTGGTCCGATTGCGGGAGTAATTGCAGATAGATTTGATCGCAAAAAAGTTATGGTTATCGGCGACATTCTCCGTGCGCTTCTCTTCATCTCTATCCCCATAGTTGGAAACTACTTCTGGCTGTACACCGCAACAGTCTTGATTGAATGCGTAACTCTTTTCTGGAGTCCAGCGAAAGAAGCTTCGGTCCCAAACCTCGTTCCTAAGAATCGGCTTGAGAATGCCAACCAAGTCAGCCTCTTTGCTGCTTATGGAACAGCGCCCATTGCTGCAGCACTATTCTCATTACTTTCTATTTTCATAACTGGTATTAGCGCTGCGCTAAATCTTGGAGAGAACTCTGCAGTTGACTTAGCGCTTTACATTAATGCCCTCTCTTTTTTATTTAGCGCTTACACAATTCTTAATTTGGAGATCCCGAAGGAGCATCTCAAGAAATCAGATGTGCCTACTTCTATTTTTGGAGCCCTTCTAGATGGTGGAAAGTTCGTCTCTTCATCAAAGATTGTGCGTGGATTGATTGTCGGACTTCTTGGCGCCTTTGTTGCTGCTGGCGCTGTAATTGGTTTAGCTCGAACCTTTGTTGGAGACCTCGCTGGTGGTGACGCCGCGTATGGCGTGCTTTTCGGCTCAGTTTTCACTGGTTTGGCCGGTGGTATTGCTCTTGGACCGAAGATCTTCGCTCAATTCTCACGCAGACGCCTGTTTGGCGCCGCACTCACAAGTGCCGGATTTCTTCTCATTGTCTTATCGCTACTTCAAAATCTGGTGCTGGCAATCTTCGTTGTTGTGATTTTAGGAGCTTTTTCCGGAGTCTCGTGGGTGACTGGATTCACGATGCTAGGTATGGAAGTTACTGACGAACTACGTGGCCGGGTATTTGCCTTCATTCAATCTTTGGTTCGAATCTCGCTAGTTGGCGTGCTTGCAGTTGCGCCTTTAGCTGCAGCTGCAATTGGTGAACATGATTTTCAATTTGGACGAGTGCAGCTCACTTATAACGGCGCTGCATTCACAATGCTTGGTGGTGGAATCATCGCCATGATTGTTGGAATCATTTCCTATCATCAAATGAAAGATCGTCCTGGTGTTTCATTTTGGAGCGATATTGTTAATGCCTTTAAGGGTGAACTTGGTTCTATCACTGCACCAAAAACTGAAGGACTCTTTATCTCCTTCGAAGGCGGAGAAGGTTCTGGAAAGTCGACCCAATCGAAGTTATTAAAAGAATGGTTTGAGAATGAAGGAAAAACTGTTGTCTTAAGTCGCGAACCAGGTGGTACGCAGCTAGGAAAAAACTTAAGAAAAATTCTGCTTGATAACGCTACTGGCGATATCTCGCCGCGCTCCGAAGCGCTCCTCTATGCAGCCGATCGGGCCCATCATGTCTATTCATTGATTCGTCCAGCCCTACAACGTGGAGATGTTGTCATTACCGACCGTTATTTTGATTCCTCCATCGCATATCAAGGAGCTGGTCGAATCTTGTCGTCATCTGAAGTTGCACGGATAAATCGCTGGGCTACCGAGTCACTATTCCCAACACTCACCATCATCCTGGATCAACCTGCTGAAGTTGGACTCTCTCGCATTAAAAACGCAGATCGCCTTGAGAGTGAATCGATTGAATTCCACAATCGAGTACGCCAGGAATACCTCCAACTAGCTAGTATGGATCCTGAGCGTTATCTAGTAATTGATGCTCAGAAACCAATCATTGAGATTCACCAGGAAATAACCTCCCGCATCGCCTCTCTAATCTCAAAGAAATCATGAGCGTCTTCGATTCCCTGATTGGACAAGATCACATTGTTGATCAACTTTGTAACGCAGTAAAAGTCGCAAAGAGCGGCGAGAAATCACAAGCCATGACTCACTCATGGCTCTTTGTCGGACCACCTGGATCAGGGCGTTCCAATGCTGCGATAGCTTTTGCTGCGGCCTTAGTGTGTAAGGAAAGTGGCTGTGGAATCTGTACAGATTGCACGACAATTCTATCCTCAACTCACATTGACGTTGAACGTTTCAATCCAACTGGGTTATCAATCAAAGCAGAAGAAGTGCGCGAATTAATATCACGTTCATCATGGTCCCCTTCTGTCGGTGGTTGGAGAATTGTCATCATCGAAGATGCAGATCGTCTTACTGAAACAGCAGCGAATGCGCTGTTGAAAACAATTGAAGAGCCAGAATCACATACCGTTTGGTTATTATGCGCTCCAACTCTCACTGATGTGCCAATTACAATTCGATCACGTTGTCGCCATGTACAACTTCGAACACCATCAACAGTTAGCGTTGAAGAATTTCTTTTGCATCACACAAAAGTGGATGAAAAAACAGCTCGATTTGCCGCACGCATTGCGCAAGGACATATTGGACGAGCAAGATTCATCGCGACTAATCTAGAAGCGCAATCACGTAGAAAAGAGATCTTTGCTCTCCTTTTTAGTTTGAAAGACATAGAAAGTTGTTTCAAGGCAGCCCAAAAACTCCTGGATTTGGCGGAAGATCAAGCGGAGAAGGAAAATTCTGAGCGCGATGCCGTAGAACTCAAGCAATTACAGGACGCGCTCCAAGGTGCTGGGCGAGGATTGATTTCAGGTGGAGCGAAGGCGGTAAAAGAACTAGAGAAAGAACAGAAATCCAGCGCTACTCGCTCAATTCGCGACAATATCGATGGGGCGCTCTTGGATTTATCAACCTTTTATCGTGATGTTTTACTCCTTCAGAGCAATGGTTCTGAGATTCTTAACGTTGACCTTGAAGCTGAGATAGCGAACTATGCACGTACAACTCACCCTAAGCGCACAATTGAACAGATAGAGGCAATCCTCGCAACCCGCACCAATCTCTCGCGTAACGCCGCTCCACTAGCGACCCTTGAGGCTTTGTTTTGCGCTTTGAAGTAGCTTTCGGCATTATCCGCCCATGCGCTTAGACCATATCTCTTATGCAGCAACACACGATCAACTTGTCGATGTTGTTCAACGAATTGGATCTCGAATTGGTTCAGCTTTTACCGATGGTGGAATTCATCCACGATTCGGTACTCGCAACTTCACACTAGCGCTAAAGAACGGTCACTATCTTGAAGTTGTCTGTCCATTGGAGCATCCCGCTGCAGACTCATCACCATTTGGACGTGTAGTTTCACAACGTGCAAATGAAGGTGGCGGATGGTTGACATGGGTAGTCTCAACTGAAGACTTAACGCCAGTTGAAAATCGTTTGGGACGTCAGGCTGTTGATGGATCACGTAAGCGCCCTGATGGTTCTGAATTAAAGTGGAAGCAACTTGGCGTACTTGGAACATTAGATGATTCACAACTTCCATTCTTTATCCAATGGTTAAGCAACGACCACCCATCGACGGACGGTAAAGCTGTCGCAGAAATTGTAAAGATTGAAATAGCGGGAGATGAGAAAACCATTGAAGAGTGGCTTGGCTCCGATCTCTCAAAGGCTTTTGATGGCGTTGCAATTGAGTGGGTAGATCCACTAACCAATGACGGCCAGACTGGTTTGGTAGCAGTTCATCTATCAACGCCAAATGGCGTTGTACGCTTGGATTAATTCCTCGCCAATTTAATAGTTCTTACCCAACGCCGCCCTAGCTCAGTCGGTAGAGCGACGCTCTCGTAAAGCGTAGGTCGCGGGTTCGATTCCCGCGGGCGGCTCAGAAGAATTCACTTATTCGCTAACCTTGCTCCATGTCCACAAACTCCTCAATAAAAGTTGGAATTATTGGCGTGGGCATTATGGGTGAAGCGTTGCTCGTTGCAATTTCAAAATCAGGGGTTAGTGCATTAGAAATCGGTATTTCGGATAAGCGCGATGATAGAACCGCGGAACTGAAGCAGAAATATGGTTGCCAAATCATGAGCGCATCTGATCTCGTTTCACAGGCGAATAACATTTTGCTTGTTGTAAAACCGCAAGATATGGATGCATTACTCGGAAAGGTCGGAAAGACGATTTCCAAGAATCAACGCGTAATTTCATTCGCCGCTGGGAAGAGAACTTCCTTGATCGAAACTTACCTAAATGACGGGGTCCCGGTCTTGAGAGTTATGCCAAATACACCAATGTCTGTGGACGTAGGCGCTTCGGCGATATCAGCGGGTAAGCATGCAACAAGCGCTGATGTAGATGCAGTAGAGAAATTACTTAGCGCATCTGGTAAGACAATTGTGGTGGATGAGTCTTTACAGGACGCTGTGACAGCCACGAGTGGATCAGGGCCTGCTTACTTTTTTAGGTTCGTTGAAGCGATGATTAATGGTGCAAAAGATTTGGGGCTCTCGGAAAGCGATGCCAAGACATTAGTCATTCAAACAATTACTGGTGCAGCCGCCATGCTCAATCAAGAGGGTGTGTCACCTTCAAAGTTACGTGAGAATGTTACGAGCCCTAATGGGACCACATTTGCGGCGCTTCAAGTTTTTGAATCAACGGATATTGAGGGGATTGTCAAGAGAGCAATGCGTGCGGCACGAGATAGATCGCAGGAACTTTCCTAATATTCAGATAACCTTAGGTAAGACTAAAAGGAGTTGAGAGCATGGGTTCAGTAGTCAAGAAGCGTCGTAAGCGCATGGCTAAGAAGAAGCATAAGAAGCTTCTAAAGAAGACTCGTATTCAGCGTAGAAATAAGAAGTGATTTAGAGCTTAACGAGCACTAACTTCTTATTTATCGAGGTAACCGCATAGCGGACCTTGTTGATAGTAACTATGGCGCCGTCTTTGACACCATCAAGGATGGCGCCATTGACTAATTTTGAGGTTGATCCCGAATTACTTGCTGCACAAAGTCTTTTTTCGCAACCCAGTACGATGCCTTTGTCATCAATAACGAGTGGCGCCCCAGGCGTCCCAAGAAGGTCAACTGAACTGCTATTCGGGATGACATCTTCATCAACAAGAATGAACCTAACTCGGTCGGGGTCAGGCAGTCGATTACCGCTTGCACCCAACCAAGCGGCAGCAACTTTATTTCCAGATTTTGCGAGAACAACGGCGTAACCTGCTACCGCAACACCATTATCAGGTCCGTCGAGAGTTTCGTATTTCCAATCTTCAGGGTAAATCGAATTACGTCGCGCAAGTCGGACCTCTCCCTGAGTAGCAACATCATTTGAAGAGAGAGTCAACACAGAATCATAAAGGACATAAACTGATTTCCCCACAGCAATCGCGCTTATAGAAAAGCCGACATCTCCAGTTGTTCGCCCATCTGTTTGACGATCTCCGTCGACAATTTCATAGATCCAGCCAGACTTAGTAAGAACAGCTCCAAGAAGAATTCCTTGTGAGTGATCTCGATAAAAGACTTGAAGTCCTAAAGGCGTAACTGCGCAAGCATTGGCAAAACTCACATCGCTAGCAGTTCGTCGCCGATTTGTTTCTTGATAATTCTGAACATTTTCACCGTTGCCATCGATAGTCTCATATCGCCACCTCTTTCCATCGTATGTCGCGTGGCGAAGGTCCTTATCCTCAAAATTGGTGTAAAAAACGTGGAGTTGTTGCTTTGAACCAGAACCTGTAACACAAAGTGAAACTGGACCCGTGAGATTACGATCAGATCTTCCACTTGAGTTTGAATTGCCATCAACAACACTGGTTTTCCAAACATTTTTTGAAAATGTAGCAAGCTTGAGATTTCCAGAAATTGAGTCAGAATATGCAATTACAGGAGAGTTCCTAAAGACTCCCGTTGCCAGATATTTGGCATTTGCTTTTGGGTCAATAGTTTTGGTCCTAGAACTCGATTGTGGAGTGACTTCATTTGTCGTGACAGGCTCTGACTTTCCGTTGGCATTTTCCGCGGTGATAGTGAAGCTGTAATTTGAACCATTTCTTAGACCACTGATACGTGCAGGGCTCGAAGTAAAGTTGCGAGTTTCACCCGTCGGGTTAATGGTGATTGCATAACCAGTGATGCGATCTATGCGGCGACAAGTGGGGGATTCAAAAGCGACAAGGGCATATTTGTCACCAACTAGGGCTCTCACGTTTAATGGTTTGAGAGGGACCGAAACTGCTCGATTAGCAGGGGGCTTTTGAGTCATATCATCAAGCATGGCCAATGTGACTGGCCCGGGCGCCCTAAAAACCTCCCCAGTATCCAGGATTGGAGTCATGAGAGAGTCGAGAGTCCCAGGCTTAAAAACGGTTTCATCTAAGTGAGTTACTGAAGACCCTTCCTCGTAAACGCGTGGCGTATAAAGTTTTGGCTTGACCCCGCCATTCACTGCAATCGCAAGCTGTCCATTCCATGAAAGTGGAGAGGTCATTGCTTTGCCAAGGTCTGCTGAGCGGGCACAGAAGTCATTTAGAGTTCTGCCATCTTGTAATTGCGTGTAGGCATCAAATGGAGTCGGCTGATTTATGTAACCGGTCCCAAAAAATTTCTCGTAATTTGCATTTGAAATAAAACCTAATCCGTGTCCGATCTCATGAAGCGCTGCACTTGCCAAGTCGAAGGTGAACTTGCCAGGTTTTGTGTCTACGTCTGTGTGCCACAAAGCATTTGAATTAAAACGAAGAATTATGTCAGCTTTACTTGGCGATAAATCTTGTCCAGCAAGTTTATTTGCTAATGCTGAGGGGTACCAGAGATCCTGATCGGGCGCTCCTTTGAATGCATTGTAGAAGTCCCCGGGTCTTGCAGAGCCAAGAACGCCATTTATTGTTGAAGGTTCCCAATGTACTTCGATATCGACAGGAACTGAAGATTCAAAAAATGTTGACCAGATATCAATGGCTTTTTGGAATGCAGGTTGAGCTTCGACTGGCACATCAACAAACTCAACATTCCACTTAGAGCGAGATCTTTCTAGGTTAATTGATTGAAGAGAGTTGCTGGAGGTCGAGTTCTGCGAGGATTTTGCGCCAAATAGGTACCCCCATTGCGTAGCGGGTACGGTGTTAAAAGAGAGCGCGGGCGCTGATGTGGGAGCAAGGAGAGTGAAAATAAGCGTGAAGGAGGCGACGAGCGCGCCTAACTTCGACCTTTTCTTCAGCATAAGCACAAATGCTAGTGGTCTGAGAGGATACGTAATTATGGACTCAGGGAACTTTAGGGAAGCCTACTTACGCGCAGAACGAGAGAAACCCGCGCTGGGATTTGCGACGGGCAAGAGACCAGAACCGACTTTGGATGAGGCGCGTGCTGAACTATCACAGGCGATTAGTCGAGTAGTGCATAACGTTTTTCAAGATCGGTATGGACCGCTAGTAGGCGCAATTACTGAGCCGACGATTTCTGAGTTTCTCAGAGGTTTTGAAGCGAATCTAACGCGAGCCAAAGGTGATGTGACGTTAGTGGCTCAAGAATTACTTGATCGAGTGCTACCTCCGACATCAAGACGCAGAAAGTAATTAGTCGCTAAGAGCGTAGCTTCTCTTCTTTTTTGTGATGAGGCCATCTTTAGTGAGGGTGGCCAGACATTTCTCTAATTGTGAAGAGTCATCCCAGATTTTCGAGAGTGAATTCTCAGTCGCTTTTGGATGGCTGCGCAGGTACTCAATGATTATGCCGCGACATTGGCGATCTGTGCCATGCCATTTTTGTAACTTCTTTTTTGAATTTTGTGATGGCGGATAGCCTTGAGCGCGCCAGAGACAAGAGTTAGTTAGTGGACAGATCTCACATTTAGGTTTAGTGGCGGTGCAAATCAGCGCACCAAGTTCCATGGTGGCTGCAGCCCAAGAGGGGGCGTTATCGGGGATGAGTCTTGTGCGTGACTCTCTTTCTTGATTTGTGATGTGAAGTGGCGGAAATTCTTCCCCATCTAATACGCGCGAGAAGAGCCGTCTAATATTGACATCGAGAACGAGAGAGCGTTTCTTATGAGCGAAGGCGATAATGGCCGCGGCGGTGTATTCACCAATACCCGGCAGATTTCGTAAGTCTTCTAGTTTTAGCGGCACTTCATTATCAAAATCTTTAGTGATAGTAGTTGCCGCTTCATGAAGCCTGAGTGCTCGGCGGGGATATCCGAGTCTTCCCCAAGCTTTAAGGAGATCTGACTTTTTCGCAGTGGCAAGATCTCTAGGAGTTGGCCAACGTTCCATCCATTCAATCCAGATAGGGAGTACGCGGTTTACAGGGGTTTGCTGGAGCATGAATTCACTGACCATTACGCCCCATGGGGTGCTGTTGCGCCAAGGTAAATCACGCTTGTTCTCTTCAAACCAGTCGAGAACTTCGCGTTCCATAAGGATCGTTACTTTGCGGCTCCAGCCGTGGCTGGGTGGATTACATAAAGCGGTAAGTATTTTGTTTTGCGATTAGACATCGCAGCCATACGTGCATCACAAAGTTCTGCGAGTTGACTATAAGCTCTTTGATTCATCATCGCGATGAGTTCAGTTTTATTTGACTTATAGATGGGCTGAGCACCTGTATGAGCTTCAGTATTTGAGGAGCAGTACCAATCCATGTCAGCTCCACCTTCTCCCCAAGCTTCACGGGTGTATTCACCAATAACAACAACTTCATATTTCTTATCGCCAACTTCACGACTCTCCCATGAACGGCGAAGCGGAAGTTGCCAACAGATATCTGGTTTTGTTTCAACAAAGTGTTGACCTTCTTTGAGGGCAAGATGGTGAAGAGCGCAACCAAAGTATTCTTTAGAAAAGGATGATTCATTAAAGAAGATACATGTGTTATTGACTTTCTTGGTCTTCCGATCTTTATCGAGGCCAATTTCAGAGATAGTGAACTTTCCACCCTTGCGTGCGATGGAGTGGTTCTGCCACATTGAAACAGAAAGTTTTCTAGCAGCTGCAGTTACGCGAGCCTCATCTTCTTTGCTGTAGTAGTAAGCGCCATCGCTGCAACATCCGTGGTCAGGGAGTTCCTTATCGACACCTTTACAACCATTTCCGAATATGCAGTTCCAGTATGAAGTGAGCCAGGTGAGATCGCATTTGAATATTTGCCCAGAGTTTTCAGGATTGGGGAACTCCACCCACTCACGAGTAAAGGTGGTTGCAATCTCAGACATAGCGCGAAAGCCTACGGGTAGCCTTCTCTAATGGCTAATTCCTCTCCTTTAGTGGTGATCTACTCGCGTCGAAATTGCCATTTATGTGAAGTGGCAAAGGAAGTGGTGGAATCAGCGCGAGATGCCGCGGAATTTGAGTTAGAGATTCGCTTTATTGATGGAGACGCTGAGCTAGAGAAGCTCTACGGCGAAGAGGTCCCAGTGACGATGATCAACGGCAAACGACATGATTATTTTAAAGTGGATAGAACTCGATTTATCGAGGCAGTACTTCATCTGCATCAATAATGCGATAGGAATAACCTTGCTCGGCCAAGAATCGCTGACGGTTCTGGGCAAAGTCTTGATCGATTGTGTCGCGAGCAACCACAGAATAGAAACGAGCTCCCCGACCATCGGCCTTAGGGCGAAGGATTCGACCAAGTCTTTGAGCTTCTTCTTGACGAGAACCGAATGTTCCTGAAACTTGAATTGCAATCGATGCTTCAGGTAAATCGATAGAAAAGTTCGCAACTTTAGATACTACGAGGCATTTGACTTCTCCGGTACGGAACTTAGCGAAAAGCTCCTCACGCTCCTTAATGGGGGTATCACCTTTGACAATAGGAACGTTAAGTTCGGCAGCGATCTCATCGATTTGTGAGATGTATTGGCCGATGATGAGAGTTTGATCTTCAGAATGTTGTTTGGCTAGCGCAATCACAACATTTTTCTTTGTGGCAGTGGTAGCGCAACTTCTATACTTGTCTTCTTGTTCTGCAGTTGCGTAAGTAAGGCGCTCATGATCCGTTAGCGTGACCCGAACTTCAACGCAATCAGCAGGTGCGATGTATCCCTGGGCTTCGATTTCTTTCCATGGAACATCGAAACGCTTAGGACCGATGAGGGAAAAAACTTCACCTTCCATTCCATCTTCGCGTACGAGCGTTGCAGTAAGCCCAAGACGTCGACGGGATTGGATATCAGCAGTAAATCTAAAGATGGGTGCGGGGAGTAAGTGAACTTCGTCGTAGATAATCAGCCCCCAGTCATGGGAGTCAAAGAGGTCTAAATGGGCGTAAACGCCTTTCTTTCGCGTGGTCATCACTTGGTAGGTCGCGATAGTTACCGGGCGAATTTCCTTCTTTGAGCCAGAGTATTCACCGATTTCATCTTCATTAAGTGTGGTGCGCTTAAGTAGTTCGTCACGCCATTGGCGAGCAGCGACAGTGTTGGTAACAAGAATGAGTGTGGTGGCTTGTGCGTGTGCCATTGCGGCTGCACCGACCATAGTTTTTCCGGCGCCGCATGGAAGAACAACAACTCCAGAACCACCATGCCAGAAACCTTCGGCAGCAAGTCTTTGATACTCACGAAGTTTCCAACCATCTTCATTGAGCGCGATGGCATGTGCTTGGCCATCAACGTAACCGGCGAAATCCTCGGCGGGCCAACCAAGACGAAGGAGCGCTTGCTTTAAATGACCGCGTTGTGATGGATGAACAGTGACTGTCTCATCATCAACTTTTGCACCAAGGAGGGGTGCAACTTTTTTAGCGCGCATAACTTCAGCTAGGACTGCTTGATCGGTGGAGATAAGAATTAATCCATGAACCGGATGGGATTCAAGACGGAGTCGACCATATCGACCCATAGTTTCTGCGATATCAAGCAAGAGCGCATGAGGAACTGCGTAACGCGAATACTTAAGGAGAGTATCAATGACTTGTTCGGCATCATGACCGGCAGCGCGCGCGTTCCATAATCCAAGAGATGTAAGTCGATAGGTATGGATATGTTCAGGGGATTTTTCTAGCTCTGCAAAAGGTGCAATGGCGCGACGACATTCAGTTGAGAGTGGGTGATCGATATCAAGCAAGAGCGTTTTGTCGCTCTGGACAATCAGTGGTCCGTCGCTCATGCAAGTATTTCTTTAACCAGCGCAGCAAGAAGCTTGGCGCGTGGTTCGAGATGAGAAGCGAGGATATGTTCGTGGGTGGCATGTGCGCCTTCGCCAACAGCGCCGAGGCCATCAAGGACTTGGGTGTGAATTCCTGCGAAATTGCCATCGCTGGCGCCCCCAACAGAGGCTGATCCGAGTGGGGCCATTCCAAGTTTCTTTGCGACGGCTTCACACTTTTCATAGAGAGCTTGGGTTGATGTGGTTTCTAGAGGTGGACGATTGATTCCACCAACCACTTCAATCTTTGCATCGGGATGAATTGGCGTGAGGTTCTTAATCGCACTTTGAACTCGCTGCATCTCAGCTAATGTGAATGAGCGACAATCGATATCAAGTGTTGCAAGTGCTGGAACGGTATTGGTTGTGGTTCCAGAGTTCATAACAGTAGGCACAACCGTCGTTCCGAACTCTTTATTCCCTAGCGATACGAGAGTGTTAATGATGGCAGCCATCTCAACGGTGGCATTGACACCTTTTTCAGGTTCAAGACCTGCGTGAGCAGCGCGACCGCGGATGGTGATCTTGTACATCGAAGTACCTTTACGGCCAATCTTCACTTTTCCATCGATCGCTGATTCAAGAACGAGAACTGCTTTTGCTTTCTTGCTGACGTTTTCAATGAGTTCACGAGTTGTGGCAGAACCTGTCTCCTCATCAGTAGTTGCAATGAGAGCAACTTTGGTGAGATCCGAATCTTTCATGGCGTAGAGCGCTTGGATAAATCCAG
>CAZZIN010000020.1:0-12615 GCA_964654425.1 uncultured Clavibacter sp.
ATTCGACGGGCATGGCAATTAAGCCATACCTCATCGAGGTAATTGGCATTGACTTTGGCACGCTGTTGAGTTCTCAAGGTACGGATGCGCACCGATTCTTGGCCTTACGACCATTGGCAGGGCACGACGTATTTCCGCCCCTTTTAAGGGCAGAAGGAGAAACCTAGGCCGAGATCGCATTTAGGTCAAATCGCTGCGCTCCCGATTTTCGGGGAGGGCGCGAAAAGCCTTATAAATCAAGGTTTTTGGCTTCTAGGGAAGTTCTTGCTCGGCTACTCGGCCTGGTGTTGAAGTCCGATTTCGTAGCGAGGTTCTAAGGGTAACCCCCATCCCCCGCCGGGGCAAATTGGGCAAAAACCCCATTTTTAACCGCTTTTGGGGTCTATATGACTTCTACGGCAGCTAAGTCTCGCTTGCCCTTTCGCAGAATTAAAAATCTCCCATGAAGTAAATCGCTTGATTGTGGTGCGAAGTCTTCTCCAACAATTTTATTGTTATTTAGATAGGCCCCGCCCTCTTTCACGATTCTTCGCGCTGCAGATTTTGATTCGATTAATCCTGTTGCAACTATCAGATCTACCCATGAAGGGAGCGCTGAACCCTTCGGGTGAGTTGTTTTCGGAAGCTCACTGAGTGCGCCAGCAAGCGTTTGCGAATCGAGCTCACTCAACTCCCCTTGACCAAAGAGCGCTTTAGCTGCTGCTTCAACTTTCGCAGTTTCACTCTCGCCATGAATCAGCGTCGTGATTTCGCGCGCCAGTGCGCGATGTGCTTCACGAGCCCCTGGATTTGTCTTTAATGAGTCAAAGAGCGCCTCTAATTCTGAGTGAGTCTTAAAGGAGAAACTCCTTAGAAGTTGCTCGACATCACGGTCATCTGAATTTAAGAAGAATTGGAAGAATGAGTACGGTGATGTCATCTTAGGATCTAACCAAATTGCACCACTTGCAGTCTTGCCAAACTTAGTTCCATCGGCCTTAGTCATTAGCGGAATAGTCAATGCATGTGCGCTCTTGCCCTCTACTCGACGGATTAGGTCAACTCCAGCAACTATATTTCCCCATTGATCGCTACCGCCGACTTGTAGCGCACATTCGTTTCGGCGAAATAGTTCAAGGAAATCGAAGGCTTGAAGAACCTGATAAGAAAATTCGGTGTAGGAGATTCCACCTGCTTCAAGGCGAGCAGAGACTGATTCTTTTGCAAGCATCTGATTGACAGAAAAGTGCTTTCCTATATCCCGCAAGAATGAGATAGCTGAGACCGGTGCGGTCCAATCGAGATTATTAGCCATAACAGCTGCGTTCTTCCCAGTAAAGTCGAGAAATCCCTCAAGTTGAAGCCTAATTCGCTCAACCCAATCTGCAACTACTTCAACCTCGTTGAGCGAGCGCTCGCTATTCCTACCGCTGGGATCTCCTACGAGGCCCGTCGCGCCGCCAACGAGCGCTATCGGCTTATGTCCTGCTAACTGGAATCGACGAAGTACCGTCATTACCGCCAAGTTGCCTAAATGAAGACTTGGCGCAGTTGGATCAAACCCTATGTAAAGAGAGCGACTTGCCGAATCAAGAAAGTTTTCTAGTTCTTTCCTGTCCGTGGTCTGGGCGAGCGAATTGCGCCACTGTAAATCAGCTAAGAGCGCGTTGGTCATTGGACCATCATGCCGGAAAACCGCTTTGACTCGCGGGATATCCAACTAGCTTCCCGTTTTAGGGAGATCGCTAGATCTTTTATCTGCTTCTTTACCGACCTTGGTGCAGTACCAAAGGCCGAATCGCGTGAGGCAATCGCTGCGCCAACTTCTAGGAACTTTTTCACGCCTTCATCAAGTTCGGGGTGACCCGCCCTTAGTTCTAAAGCACTTAGTTCGTGCAATTCTTTTCGATTTTTCTCAGCTTGCTTTACGCATTTACCGGCAGCTTCATGTGCAGATGAGAATGGGACGCCTTTCCTTACTAGATAGTCGGCAATTTCAGTGGCGAGTGAGAAGCCTGCAGTGGCGCTCTTTCCCATCCGCTCTCTATCAAAAGTTGTACTAGCCACCATCCCAGTTAATGCAGGAAGAAGTACCAATAAATTCTCTATTGAATTAAAAACAACTTCTTTATCTTCTTGCAGATCGCGGTTATATGCGAATGGCATACCCTTCAGGGTCGTGAGCAGCGAAGTCAGGTTGCCGATAAGAGGTCCCGATTTTCCGCGAGCAAGTTCGGCCACATCTGGGTTCTTCTTCTGGGGCATGATGGATGAGCCTGTAGCAAATGCATCATCTAACTTGGCCCAGCCAAATTCGTTGGTGCACCAAATCGTCCATTCCTCGCCGATTCTGGAGAGGTGAACACCGATAAGGGCCATTACAAATAGGGCCTCCGCTGCGAAGTCACGATCGGATACCGCGTCTATGCTATTTCGAACATTTCCATCAAATCCGAGTTCTTTAGCGCTCTGCTCCGGGGAAATCGGTAGCGAACTTCCCGCGAGCGCTCCTGCTCCGAGTGGCGAAAGATTGGTGCGTTTATACCAATCCCTAATCCTCAGAAGGTCGCGTTCTAGCGAGGAAGCGTGCTTGGCCAGTTCATGACCAAAGGAGATTGGTTGAGCGTGCTGAAGATGAGTAAAGCCCGGAGCGACTGCATCTACATATTCGCTCGATTTTTCTAATAGCGCATCACTTAGCTTTACCAACTCACTTCCAAGTTCAAGCATATGATCCATCAAATAAAGTTTGAAATCCGTTGCGACTTGGTCATTGCGCGATCTTCCGGCCCGAATAGTGCCCCCGAGTTCGCCTAGCTTTTCCGTTAACCCACGCTCTAGGGCCGAATGGACATCTTCATCCTCCGACTTAGGGGCAAACTTTCCATTTTTAACTTCCTTAAGAAGTTGAGCCAGAGCACTTTGGAGCTTTTCCGCGGTTTTTGCATCAATCAACTTGCCCGACTTAAGCACCTTTACATGAGCCATGGAGCTCACAAGATCGTAAGGCGCTAGTCGCCAATCAAATTGAACACTCCGCGAGAGCGCAAAAACAGCATCGTTAGTCTCCGAATCGAATCTTCCACCCCACAAGGCCATCAGTGCGCCACCTTTCTTCTACGCGAGTCCGAATTTGAAAGATAGAGCCTGAGTTCTCGCTCTAACGACTTACCACCTGTGGCGCTTCGTGAAATGACAAGGACCGTGTCATCTCCTGCGATTGTTCCAATGATGTTTGGAATTTCGCCGATTCCGGAGGCGTGATCCAAGACGCTGGCAAGCAATTGAGCGCCACCTGCTGGAGTCTTAACTACGACTAAATTCCCACTCGCGACCATGCTTAGGACAAGTTCATCTGAAGACTTTGAAAATCTCGAGCGATTCTCATTTGTTTCGGCAATAAATTGGTAGCGCAGGCTTCCATCGGAGTCGCGTCCACGTACCGCGCCAACTTCCTCGAGATCGCGACTTGTGGTTGCCTGGGTAACTTCAACTCCTTCATCGGCAAGGAGCTCAACCAAGTCTTGCTGCGAGTGGACGAGTCCTTGGTTCACATAGGAGATTACAAGTGCTCTGCGGGCGTTGGTTGAAAGCATGGAACGTTTAGCCATCGTAAATCTCCTCACAGGCATCTGCGAAAGCTTTTGCAAATTTCGCTATCTGCTTCTCGGTGATTATGTAAGCCGGAGCAATTCGCACTACTTCATCGCTAGCTGCATTTACGAGAAATCCACGCTTCGCCAGCTCTCCTGCCAATACCTTTGCCTTCCCGTCGCGCACTTTGATTCCAATTAGGAGTCCACGTCCTCTTGCCTCGATGACGCCATCTATCGGTGAGATGAGGTTTCTTATTAGCGCGCCCTTTGTTGCATTCAAGGCAAGATAATTCTTTGCCTTTATCTCATCGATTACCACGTTTGAAGCTGCACAAGCAATCGGATTGCCGCCAAAAGTCGTTCCATGCATACCGGCCTGAAAGAGTGAAGCAGCTTTACCAAGTGCAATCATCGCACCTAGCGGAAGGCCACCGCCAAGTCCCTTTGCAATCGTAATTACATCAGGCCTTATTCCTTCATGTTCAAAACCAAACCACGTTCCAGTTCTCCCCATTCCGGTTTGTACGCAATCGAAAACTAGAAGCGCTCCGGTCTTATCGCAGAACTCGCGAGCAGCCTTCAAATAACCAGAGGGTGGAACGACAACACCAGCCTCACCCATTATTGGCTCAATGATGACCATCGCTGTCCGGCGATTCACTTTTCTTCCAAGCGCGATCTTCTCTCCAAATGGCACATGAACAATGTTCTTAAGAAGCGGTTTAAAGGGATTACGTTTTGCTGGTTGGCCGGTTAATGAAAGTGCTCCGATGGTGCGCCCATGAAATGCACCCTCTGTAGCAACAATTCGCCTCCGCCCAGTAAGCCTCGAAAGCTTAAGCGCAGCTTCATTCGCCTCCGCCCCCGAGTTACAGAAAAACACCCGGGCACTCGAATCGCCACAGATTTCAATTAATCGCTCGGCTAAAGCGAGACCTTTATCGTGGCTATAGAAATTGGAGACATGGCCGAGTTCCCTAGATTGCTTGGCGATAGCTGCACTTACTTTCGGATGATCATGTCCAAGTAGGTTTGTGGCAATCCCGCCAAGTAGATCGAGATATTTCTTTCCATCGCTGTCGACTACTTCTATGCCGCTTCCCTTTACGAGTGAAATCGCGGGCGTGCCGTAATTAGCCTGCATGCTCGCTTCCCACCGCTTTGCTTCTGTTGCGTTAGAGCCACTCAATTTCTTACCCATGTTCCACCCTTTCCAGAAAGTGCAGCGCGAAATGCATCTAAGGACTTCCCATCAATGATTCGTACCGATTTAGCTCCTGAAGAGACTGCGTTTATGGCCGCCGCTACCTTAGGGACCATTCCGTCGGCAAATTGAAGTCTTGCAAGTTCAGTGATTGAAATTTCGCTAATTAGTGAATCGCGATCTGGCCAATTCCGATAAATGCCTGGTACATCAGTCATGAATAACATCTCCTCCGCTGCAAGAGCGCCTGCAATTGCGCCTGCCGCAAGATCGGCATTTACATTAAGAGCTTTTCCATCGTTGCCGTTGGATACTGGTGCAACAACCGGTAAGAATCCTTTTCCAAGGAGGGTTTCAAGAATTGCGGGATTAACTCTAACCACTTCACCCACAAGTCCGAGTGCACCATCATCTTTCAACTTCACCTCGAGCAATTTTGCATCACTGCCTGTCACCCCAACGGCTGGAAGTCCTACAGCGGCAAGGGAGCGAACAACTGAACGCAAAACTGTTCCAGTAAGAACCGCTTCGACTACCTTCATCACTTCCGGAGTGGTAATTCGAAAACCTCCCCTGAAATCACTCTCGATACCCTCGACCTTTAATTGGATATCGATTTGAGGCCCACCGCCATGAACGATTACAAACTTCTTGCCGCTCTTCCATAGCGAGGCAATCTCGTTCATCCATTTAGGGTCGCTATCCATGGCGTGACCGCCGAATTTGATAACAATCATGTCGAGTACGCCGAATTCTCGTGGACATACTCCGCAGTCAAATCATTTGTGAGAATCGTGGCGCTTTCATTTCCAACATGTAGATCAATAACAATTTCGATTTGCTTGCCCTTCATGTCAACTAAATTCCTGGCCGCCCCAGGTGCGCTCGCCTTGCAGACTTGGACCCCATTTAACTCCACATCTATATTGAGGGGATCAATTACTGCTTTTGTGGTTCCAAGTGCTGCCAAAATTCTTCCCCAATTTGGATCCTCGCCATGCAGGGCGCACTTCAAAAGATTGTTACGCGCACAGGCTCTCCCAATTTCAACCGCATCTCGTTCGCTCTTCGCATTCTTGGTCGTGATCGAAATGACCTTTGAATGACCCTCTGCATCGGCAATTAGTTGATGCGCAAGGCCTCCGCAGACTTCTTCAAGGGCCCTTCGCAGTTGGGCCTCCGTCGGTTCGACCCCCGATGCGCCCGAGGCCATAAAGAGCACGGTGTCATTAGTTGAGGTGCAACCATCAGAATCTATGCGGTTGAAAGTCTTATCGCAGACCTCTTCAAAAATTTTCTCAGCTGACCTTGGCTCAACTTTGGCATCTGTCATGACAACTGAGAGCATTGTTGCTAGAGCAGGGGCAAGCATTCCCGCACCCTTTGCTATACCACTAACCATAAAATCAAGATCAGAAGTGGTTGAAATCTTGGGAACGGAGTCTGTTGTCATAATTGCCTCGGCCGCTTCGCTCAAACCCACATCGTTAAGGTTTGAAAATGCTTGCTCAATGCCAGGAAGCAATTTCTCCATTGGCAACCGGGAACCAATCAAGCCAGTAGAGCAGATCACGACATCCCCCGCTGAATCTTTAAGAAGTTCGGCAACTTTCTCGGCGCTTAGATGGGTATCGCTAAAACCCTCCGGCCCAGTGCAGGCATTTGCTCCACCACTATTTAGCAATACGGCTCTCACTTGGTTATCTCTGACTACTTGACGAGACCAAATCACAGGCGCGGCAACAATCTGATTCGAGGTAAATACTGCAGAACCGAAGAATTGAGGTCCATCGTTAACGATAAGTGCAACGTCACTTTTACCACTGCTCTTTAGCCCGGCCGCTACCCCCGCAGCACGAAAACCCTTGGGAAGCTGGGTTTTCATTGGCCAATCCCCATCGCTGAAAGTCCCAAAGTTTCATCAAACCCGGAGATCAAATTGGCATTTTGGATGGCTTGGCCAGCTGCGCCTTTCCCGAGGTTATCGATAGCCACAGATACAACCAACCGAGAGGTGTGTGAATCAACGGCAACCTGCATTTGCACGCCATTTGAACCGATTAAAGAGGAGGTCTCAGGCAATTGGCCGGACGGTAGCAGGGCGACAAATTTCTCGTTCTTGTAAGCAACTTCATAATGAGAGCGAATTTCCTCAGCGCTCTTAGAAGTCTTCGCTGTGACCGTAGCGAGAATTCCTCTTGGCATCGGCGCAAGTATTGGCGTAAATGAGATTTTGACGTCATCGGCGGATATTGCACTCAAACTTTCTTCAATTTCTGGAGTGTGCTGATGCACGCCACCAAATTTATAGGACGACATCGAGTTCATAATTTCACTTGCGCTCAGATTCACCTTACTGGTCCGTCCAGCTCCTGTGGTTCCACTTGCGGCAACTACGACTATGTCACCGGTTTCAATTGCCTTATTCGCGATAGCAGGAGCAATGGCGAGTGAGATTGCGGTCGCATAACATCCGGGATTTGCAACCCTGCTTTCTAATTTAATCTTGCTTCTTTGGCCAGGAATTTCTGGTAATCCATAAACCCAAGTGCCAGCATGCTGACCGTTGTAATATTTAATCCAACTCTTTGGATTCTTAAGTCTAAAATCAGCTCCTAGATCAACGACTTTCAGGCTCTCTTTAACACCCTTGATTAGTGCGGCTGACTCACCATGAGGCAGCGCTAGAAATATAAGATCACAGTTGTTCACCTCATCAACCGAGGTGCTGGAAAAAGTCTGGTTAGAGAAATTTGTTAGATGAGAATGGATCGAGGTAATGGGCTCGCCCGCGTTGGAACCTGCGGCAATATAAGAGAGTTCAAATCTCGGATGATTAGCTAGAAGGCGCAGTAACTCTCCGCCCGCGTATCCGCTTGCTCCTACAACTCCTACCTTCACTCGCCTAGGCTACTCAGTTTTGCATAAATATGCAAACAGATGCATATTTATGCTTTAGCTACGGATCTGAGCCCCGCATCTGCGCTTGGCTTCAGCCCCTGCTCGCTCCCTTAGAGCCGAAACTTCCTCTCCTGTAAGTGTGCGATCAGCTGCGCGGAAGGTGAGAGTGAAAGCTAAAGAGATTTGCTTCTCGCCTTCTTTTTGGAAGCGATCAAAAAGGTAAACGCTTTCTAACAACTCACCCGCACCAATCTTTAAGGCCTCGGATACATCACTTGCTGAAATAGTTTCTGGGACAAACATTGAGATGTCCTGTATCGCCGCTGGCATCGGCACCACCGGCCGGGCTGAGATGGACTTGCGCACCGGTATGGCATCAAGGACTATGGCGAAGAAGACCGTTCGCTCCGGAAGACCAAGGGCGGCAGTAATTCGAGGATGAATTTCGCCAGCATGGGCTACTGGCTTGCCATCCACTTGAAATTCAGCGCATCGACCTGGGTGCCAAGGCGCAAGTTCAACTGAAACGATCTTAAAGGAATCGGTAATCTCCTCTAGAAGTTCAGCCGTAATTGCAACTGCATCTTGCCAATCCGCCGTGCGCCCTTTACCCCACCAACCGGAAAGTTCTGATTCGCCGGCAATGACTCCTCCAATATGCAGCGATTGAAATGGAACGCTGGCGTAAAGACTCTTTATCTGGGAAGCGGAGGGTCGCTTCGTGGTAGCAAGCCCTACATTCTTCTCCAACTTCTTTATGTCCCGAAAGATTAGGCCAGATTCAAAGAGCGCAACGGACTTCGCCCCTCTTGCAAAATTCCTAGCTGCGGTTTCAAGTAACCCTGGTGAGAGGTGGGTGCGAAGCAGCGGATTCTGGTCAGAAATCGGGTTTGCGATTTTGAAGGTCTTGGCTCGATCGCCAGTAAAGCCGAACAAATCCATCTGAGATTGATTTACAAAGGGGTAATTGTGAACTTCAGTAAATCCCTTAAATGCCAGCGCCATGGAAAGAGAACGTCTGCGAATTTGAAGCGCAGTTAGCCCAGTTCCACCTGACTTGGGAATCTTTACTTGTGGCAGCCTCGAAGGGATTCGTTCATAGCCAAAATACCTTGCAACTTCTTCAGCAAAGTCAGAGATATGAAGGAGATCGCGACGCCAAGACGGTGATGTCACCTTCCATTTCTTGCCGGCCTTTGCAATTTTGCACCCTACTGCGACCAATGCCTTGCTAACTTCAACGTTTGTGTAAGTCGTTCCGATCAAAGCAGAAATAGCCTCTATCGAAATTGTGCACACGGTCGGTTTTGGCAGAGCACCTTTGAAAGATGTTCCGTGATACCTAGCTCCGCCTAGTTCCATCAATAAGAGCGCTGCTCGAGCTGATGCAAGTTCTGCGAGCGCTGGGTCAACCCCACGTTCGAATCGGCGCGAGGCCTCGGATGAAAGTAGATGGCGACGGGAATTTCGAGCAATTGAAATTGGATTGAAGTGCGCTGCCTCAAGCGCAATGCGAGAAGTAGTCTCAGTGACTTCGCTATCTAGTCCTCCCATAGTCCCCGCGAGGGCTAGTGGTTTCTTCTCATCTGTAATCAACAAATCGGCCGGATTTAACTTACGTTCTTGATTATCAAGAGTTTTCAAGGTCTTGAATCTTCCTGCCTTTTGAACGCGCAGTTTCCCTTCTATCTTCTCGGCATCGAAGGCGTGAAGTGGTTGTCCGATTTCAAGCATCACGTAATTTGTTATGTCTACCGCAAGCGAAATGGGACGCATTCCGGCCTGCGTCAGGCGACGGGCCATCCAAGCTGGTGTAGTTGCGCTTGAATCAAGTCCGCTTAACGACCGGAGGTAAATCAGGCTAGCGCCCTCTTTATCCAGAACTTCCGCGAGCGTTACTTTGCCCTTCTTCTTGCTCTTTTCCAATTTTGAAATTAGAACCTTGCGGTCAATATCTTTGAAGTTCAAATTTAAGGCCATAGCCAATTCCCGTGCAGCTCCCCTAATTGACATCGCATAGCCTCGATCAGGATTTACTGCGATATCTATGATTGGGTCATTCGCACCAAGGGCGGCCAAAGCATCACTTCCATTTTTGAACTTTCCATCAAGAACGATGATTCCGCTGTGATCATCTCCGAGACCAAGTTCCCGAGAAGAACAGATCATTCCGTTACTCATCCGTCCGTAAGTCTCGCGCGCAGATATTACGAATTCTCCTGGGAGGATTGCGCCCGGAAGTGCAACAACTACCTGGTCTCCGACTTGAAAATTGGTGGCGCCACAGATTACGAATCGCGTTTCTCTTTCACCCAAATCAAGACCCACATAGCGGATGGGCTTACGAAGTCCGCTCAACTCCTCTATGGAAAGCACCTCGCCAACTTTTAGCGGACCCTTTATCTTCTCAGCTGGATTTATTACCTCTTCAACCTCAAAACCCACTTTCACAAATGCGGCGACTGCATCTTCAACCTTGAAACTCTTAGGGAAAGTGATGAATTCAGCGAGCCAGGAAAGAGGTAACTTCATCGCGTTCCTGTCCCAAATTGCCTAGAGAATCTAATATCCCCTTCGACGATGTCGTGCATATCGGTGATGCCATTTCTAACCATTAGCGTGCGCTCCAGACCCATTCCAAATGCGAACCCGGTATAGATTGTGGAATCTATTCCGCATGCTTCCAAGACTTTGTGATTGACCATTCCACAGCCGCCCCATTCAACCCAGCGACCGTTGTAGTAAAAATCGACTTCGGCACTTGGTTCGGTGAATGGGAAGAAAGAAGGACGAATTCTGGTCGTAACACCAGGGCCGAAGATTCGCGCGGCAAAGAGATCCAAGGTTCCCTTTAGGTCTGCCATCGTTATTCCCTTGTCGATAACGAGCCCTTCAACTTGATTGAAGACAGGAGTGTGTGTCGCGTCAAGTTCATCAGAGCGATAAGTGCGCCCAGGACAAATTACATAAATTGGAGGCTCGTTCTCCAGCATTGTCCGCACCTGAACTGGTGAAGTATGGGTGCGTAGGACTAGTCCAGAATCAATTGGTTCAATGAAAAATGTATCTTGCATAGAACGTGCGGGATGATCTTCAGGAATATTTAGCGCATCGAAGTTAAGCCAACTGGATTCAAGTTCTGGCCCCTCCGCTACTTGATAGCCAAGTCCAACGAATAGTTCTTCGATTTCATGGCGCAATGAGGTAAGTGGGTGGAGGGCGCCACGATGTCTGCGATTGACCGGGAGCGTAACGTCGACACGTTCTTCGCTCAGTGCTTTTGTATCTCGGGCAAGCGTCAATTCTCGCTCTTTATCGTCGAAGGCTTGGTTGATATTCGCTCGCGCTGTGCCAATCAGCTTTCCAGTAGCAGCTCTTTGCTCCATCGCTACTTGACCAAGGCTTTGATTGGCTTTAGCAATCGGCGATCGATCGCCTACATGAGCAACCCTTATTTCCTTCAAATCATCAAGATTCTTTGCGCCCTTAATTGCAGCGAGCGCACTTTGCTTTATTGCCTCGACTTCAGATGCATCAATGATTATTGGGGCGGAAGACACTCGGGAATTCTACTAATCAAGGTAGGCAAATAGCGGCTATTTATCAGCGTTTGATACCGCATACATGACCACAGCGGCTGCTGTTGCTAAGTTCAAACTCTCTGCTCTGCCAGGCATAGGGATTGAGATCGTAATTGCTCCGAGTGCCTCTTCCATTTCATGGGGTAATCCGCGTGCTTCGTTTCCAAAGACCCAGATTGAAGAACTTCCCGCTACCGATTTGGAGGCTTCCTGAAGGACCTTTTCGCCATCAGCCTTCGTCGCAAAGATCTTGATATCAGCGCTCTTTGCATACTCTTTAACTTGCTCAATTGAAACTTCTTCAATCACTTGAATCTGAAAGATAGATCCTGCTGTGGAGCGAATGACCTTTGGGCTGTAAATGTCCACCGAGTTATCTGAAAAAATCACTGCATCAAATCCGAATGCATCGGCCGCACGAATCACGGTTCCGGCATTTCCGGGATCTTGAATCTGCCAAAAATAGGCTATCTTTGTACCTGTTGAGGCGCTCAAGTCCTTCAGTGAGGCGCGCTTCAGCTTCGCGATTGCTATGACCCCTTGTGGCGAAACGGTATCTGCCATCGCCTTCAATACTTGTTCTGAAACTTCAATCAAATTAGAGTGTGAAAAAGAACCTAGTCGGTCGAGGTTGCCGGCGGTGTAATAAATAGTTTCGATTTCCACCTGCTTAGAGTTAAGCGCAGCCTTAATGTTTGTTGGGCCTTCAATCACATATTGGTTTTTTTCGCGCCGTTCTTTTACTCCCCTTGAACCTAAAAGAGCCTTCACCGCCTCGACATGAGGCGAATGAAGGCTCGTAATCATGATTTGCTCTAGATCATCGATAAATCTAGGAGACCTTTACATGCTTTTTCGCAACTTCCACCAGGGCCGCAAATGCCTTTGGATCATTTGTTGCCAACTCCGATAGAACTCGACGATCAACTTCGATTCCCGCGGCCTTAAGCCCTTGGATTAGACGGTTGTACGTCATGCCGTTCTGGCGAGCCGCTGCATTAATACGGGTGATCCAAAGCTGGCGGAAGTCACCTTTCTTATCTTTGCGATCGTTGAAGGCATAGATCATCGAGTGTGTTACTTGCTCTTTCGCCTTTGTGAAGAGGCGAGAACGCTGGCCACGATATCCGCTGGCGCGCTCTAATACTGTGCGGCGCTTCTTGGCCGCGTGAACTCCGCGTTTTACTCTAGCCATCTCGCACCCCTTACTTCAGACCAAGCAAACGCTTGGCCGAGAATGTATTTCGATCATTTGCAGTCGCATCCTTGGAGAGACGACGAGTCAATCTCGATGACTTACGCTCGAGCAGGTGGCGCTTTCCGGCGCGCTCGTGCATGACCTTTCCCGATCCGG
>CAZZIN010000021.1:0-12023 GCA_964654425.1 uncultured Clavibacter sp.
CCCAAAGTGTGCGCGCAAAAGTAGGCGCGCAGCCATGCTCTAGCAAACACCGACACGAGAGATTTCTAGGACTCTTCTAAAAAAGAAAAACGAAATTAGTTAGCGTTATTTGAAACTATCGGCGCAGTCGGAGAACTTAAATCTATTCGCTTTGCATTCCTATTTGCCTTGAGAGCGAGTAGTCGATCCATCACTTCGAACTTGAGTGGAAGTTCATTGACACTTCCCCATGAAATATCCAATTCACGCTCACCTATTCGCGCATTTGAACTAAGTTCCACCCGGCTTGGGGCGGTAATACTCTTTAGCTTTCCCCCTGCTTCCTCAATGGCAGCCATCAAGGTCCTGACATCTTCGCGAAGGGGCATTTCATCTGAGCCCAAGTTAAGTGTTGGTAGAGATAACCAATCCACATCCCCACTCTTTGCTGCCTTGGCAACCTCGCCTCTTGGCACATAAAAGATTTCCAAATCGGTGCCGAGGAAGGCAAGCTCATCTGGGTTGGCGCTCCACTTAGAGTCGAGCAGGGCCAAGGCAGAGCGAGGCGATACCGAGACTTTTACCTCACCGGAGATGAAGTTTCGCCTCACTTGGACATCATCAACCCAGATAAATTCCCGTAGTCGAAGTGCGACCTCGCGGCGATTAACTCGTGCAATGGGTTCACCAATAACTATCGGATTATTGCGCTCAGCTAATTTAACTTTGAGCTCTTCCACGATTGATTTATTTTTCTCATCAATCGTAACTTTCTTAACGGGGAGAATGTCGGACCAGCCGAGAAGATAGGAAGCCCCTACTACAAGGAGAGCTGAGACGAGAATCGAAATTCGCTTCATAGGTTCTCAACAATCAAAGGAGCAATAGAGCTAACGTCTCCTGCTCCGAGTGTAATAATCACATCACCTGATTTCGCATCCTTGATGACTTTAGAAATGACTTCTGGCATTGATGGTTCATAGGTAACAGAGCCGAAGGGCATCTTCGAGGCAATCACTCCTGAGGTAATTCCAGGAATCGGTTTCTCGCTCGCCGGATAAATCTCTAATAGATAAGTGTGATCGGCCTTTGCTAATTCGGCCGCAAACTCATTAGTAAATGCAGCGGTACGAGAGAAGCGGTGAGGTTGGAAAACGACCAATACTCGACCGGCGCCGGCAAAATTCCGCGCGGTTTCTATAGTTGCTCGAAGTTCGGTTGGGTGATGGCCATAATCATCAACCACCGTTACGCCTCGAGCGCTACCTTTTATCTCAAACCTTCGCCGCGCCCCCGTGAACTTAGAGAGGCCGGCCATCAATTCCTTATGGCCAGCGCCCAGTTGGTTCCCCATTGCAATTGCGGCCGCCGCATTTAGCAGGTTGTGTCGGCCCGGTATCACTAGTTCGAGTTCGCCCCAAACACGGCCTCGGAATACCAACCTGGCCTTAGACTCTTTAGCTCCTAAGTAGATGCGATCAATCAAAAGGTCCGGATCGCCGGTTGTCCCATAAGTGATCAGATTCAAATTCGACTTCTTTGCTTTTCCGATAAGACGGATTGCACCCGCATCATCGCTGCAAATCACGAGGCTTTCTCGGATTGTGCCGACGAATTCTTCAAAGAGAGAATCAATACTCGCTAAATCCTTAAAGTTATCAACGTGATCTAATTCAACATTAGTGATGATTGCGCTAGTTGGATGATAGGAAGTAAAAGACCCATCGGATTCATCAGCTTCCACGACAAATATCTCACCCGATCCATGATGGGCATTCGTTCCAAAATTGCGCACCGATGCCCCGATCGCAAAGGAAGGATCAAGTCCGCAACTTTGAAGCGCAACGGTGAGCATCGAAGTTGTTGTTGTCTTGCCATGGGTGCCAGCAACAGCGACTGAAATCTTTCCGATAAGGAGCCGACTTAGCGCTTCAGCTCTTCCGAGTACTTCAACTCCGCTTTCCCGAGCAGCGACTAATTCAGGATTGGAATCTGCTATCGCGCTAGAACGAACAATTAGTTCGGCTCCAGAAATATTTAAAGATTCATGTCCGACAAAGACCTTCATTCCCATGGACCGGAGTCCATCCAAAGTCGATGATTCATGTAGGTCGCTTCCTGAGACCTTTGCACCGCGGGCGGTCATAACTTTGGCTATTCCACTCATTCCAGATCCACCGATGCCGATGAAGTGAACCCTCAGGCCGCTTAAATTCATCATCTTTCTCCATCTTGGCCGCGCTTCAAGGCCACCGCGCTAAGTGACAATTGCGCAATGCGATCGGCCGCTATCAGGTGTAACGCGGTCGCCTCAAGATTCTTCGAGCCCGCCAAATCCACTATTCGCTTCAAATTTTCGCGCAACCAGATGCCATCGAATTTCTCATTGGCTATGGCGACGCCTCGACCCTGGTCGACTAACTCCCGAGCATTTTCGCTCTGTTCTCCATTTCCATGTGGCAATGGGACCAAGACTGCAAATTTTGCGACCGTCATGAGCTCCGAGCAAGTTACCGCACCACTTCTAGTAATCAGTAGATCGGCCCCGCCATAAACCGCTGCCATGTCATGAAAGTAAGGAAGTGGGAGATAGTTTTGCGTTTGAGTCGGAAGAGGATTATTGCTTCCAACCGCATGCAATATTTGAATATCGCCATCAGGGTCTTGAAGATATTCTGAAACTGCATTGTTGATCTGAATAGATCCTTGAGAACCACCGAAAATTGCAACTATCGGTCGCTTTGAATCAAAGCCCCAAGTCGTAGCATGTAATTCTCGAAATTTCTCACGCTCCGACTTCGACAGGTTGGCGACTTCGGTAATCGCTTTTCTTATTGGCATACCCGTAAGAACTGATCCAGGCCAATCAGCGCGCACGCTTTCAAAGTTAACTGCTACTAATTTTGCAAACTTGCGACCTAAGCGATTGGCCCAACCGGGGCGGGCATTGGCTTCATGTAGTGCAATCGGCACTTTGGATAACCAGGCTGCCAAATATGCGGTTGCGCTTACATAACCGCCAAATCCGATTAGAAGATCAGAACCTTTCAAAACCCTCCGGGCTTTGCTGATGCTTGAGAGAAGTTTGAATGGAAAAGCCAACGCTGTAAGCGTTAATTTCCGGGGTAGCACCGCTTTCGGGATTGTTCTAAGAAGATAGCCACGTTGCGGAACCAGTAATTGTTCTAAACCATTTGAAGTGCCAAGGAATTCAAGTTGAAGTTTCGGATCAATTCGATGAAGCGCATCAGCTACAGCAAGAGCAGGTTCGATATGGCCTGCAGTGCCTCCACCCGCAAGGATTATCCGCTGCGACATGTGCCTATCCTCTCGCGCTTCTTGCCACCTTACGCGCCTTGAGTTCTGCGGCGATTTCTGGATCTCGTCTAAGCACACCGAGCACAAACCCAATTGCAATGAATGTGGCGAGTAGCGAGGAGCCCCCATAAGAGATAAATGGCAAAGTAACGCCGACGACTGGCATGACACTTATTACAGTTCCGATATTCATGATTACTTGAACGGCTATCCAGCATCCGATTCCAGCTGTTACATAACGATCAAAATTATTTCGTGCTCGTAAAGCCACACGGAATATTGCAAGAATCAAAATTGCATAAAGAATCAAGACTGTAAGAGTTCCAAGAAGTCCTAACTCTTCACCGATTACAGAGAAGATGAAATCCGTGTGGGCTTCTGGAAGATTTCCCCACTTTTGCTTGCTCGAACCAAGTCCAGTTCCAAGCGGGCCACCAGATGCAAGACCCAAGATGCTATGTGCTTGTTGCCAACCGGCGCTCTTGTAATTCTCTTCTGAGAAAGGATCCCAGAATGCCGAGAATCGACTTAATCTGTTAGGGCTAGTAAGAACAAAGGCGGCAAGCCCAACAACTCCAAGTGCCGCTAGGGTCGCAAAGTAGCGCGCCTGCATTCCGGCGATAAAGAGAACTCCACCGACGATTCCACCGATGACAGCTGCTGTTCCAAGATCATCACCCCACATCACCAGAGCGATAACTATTCCTACTCCAGGTGCTACGAGTGGTAAGGGATTACTCTTTCCAAGTTCTAGTAGTCGCTTATCATGTATACGCAGACGGTAGGCACACCAGAGAATCAATCCCAGTTTTGCGAATTCGCTCGGCTGGATAGAGAAACTACCGATAGCAATCCAATTTCGATTACCGCCGACTTCTTTTCCAACTCCTGGAATCTGTGGGAGGACTAAGAATGCGGCCGCAACGAAAATAGCGATTCGAGCCTGCGGTAGCCAGAGACTCTCCTTGAGATTCATCGCCAGCCAAGCAAGTAAAGCTGAAAGAGCAAGGAATAACGCTTGCCTGATGACTATCGCAAATGAATTCCCGGATTCACTGAGCGCTTTAACTGAACTAGCGCTTAGCACCATTACAAGGCCGAGGGCCGAAAGTATCGAGACCGAACCGAGAATTAGGAAATACGCCGAGGCTGGACGAGAGAAGAGCGCTGTTCTACTTTCCATTTACCAACTCCCTCACTGCTTGTGCGAAGAAGTCTCCGCGTTCGGCATAGTTCCGGAATTGATCCATCGAAGCACAGGCCGGGGCCAGCAAAACAGCATCTCCTGTCAGCGCCTTTTTCTTGGCCGACTGAACTACTTCGCGCATCAAATCGATTCCCTTCAATTCGGAATCAATTAATTCAAATTCAACTATCGGCGCGTATTGCTTAAGTGCATTGGCTATTAATTCAGCATCGGTACCAATGAGGATTGCATATTTGATCCGGCTTGATGACGCTTTGATAAGTTCATCCATATTTGAGCCTTTAGCTAATCCACCTGCAATCCAAATAGATCGCAGTTGAGATCGCAGCGCGGCAAGCGCCGCATGTGGATTTGTGGCCTTCGAATCATCAATCCAAGTTATTCCATCCTTTTCGAGAACTACCTCGAGACGATGATGATCAAGTTTGAACTCCGAAATCGCCTTTGCGATTCCCTCACTAGTCGCTCCCACGCTACGAGCAAGCGTTGCAGCGGCTATAGCGTTTAAAACATTGTGCGGGACCGTAGGCTTTACTTGTTGCATTTCAAAAAGAACTTCAGCATCACCGCTCACAAAGGCCCGATCGACAATAAGATTTTCAACTAGTCCTATTTGATGAGGCTTGGGAGTTTGTAGGGTAAAGCCAACTAGCCTCACTTTTGATGCCGGCGCCCGCTCCGCCACAACCGGATCATCAAGATTGACAATAAGCAATTCACTCATAGTCGCGACTTCGAACTTAGCCCTTGCATATGCATCGAAGCTTCCATGCCAATCAATATGGTCATCTGCAATATTCAAGATGGCGCTTGCGTAAAAGTGCGCCTCCTTGCTCCAACTTAATTGGAAAGATGAGAGCTCAAGAACCAGCAAATCTGCATCCGAGTTCGTGACTATCTCAATTACGGGATCACCGACGTTTCCGCATGCTCGAGCGCGAAAACCGCTCTCCTGCAGCATCGCTTCGGTCATTTGAACTGTGGTGGTCTTGCCATTCGTTCCAGTTAATGCCAGCCATCTTTGATCAGGCTTTAATTCAAGCTTCACCCGCCAGGCAAGATCAATCTCAGAGATCAACTCGACTCCGCTGCTTCTTGCTTGCCGAATTAACGGATGATCCAATTTCCATCCTGGTGAGACGACACCCAGCTTTATTGAACTCAGTGCAATCGAAGTTAAATCTCTTACAGCACCCTGCTCGCCCTTTTCATCTACCAAAATCGAATTTGCTCCATGCTCGCCCAAAAATTTCATCACAGATTTTCCAGTGACTCCGGCGCCAAAGACGAGGCAATTGGCTCCAGCAAGTGAGCTAAGGAAACTCACGTTATGCGACCACCCATTGGGCATAGAAGAGACCGAGTCCGGCTGCGACCGATAGACCAGCGATAATCCAGAACCTAATTACAATCGTTACTTCGCCCCATCCCATCAACTCGAAGTGGTGCTGGAGCGGCGCCATCTTGAAGACTCGCTTACCACCAGAAATTTTGAAGTAGGTGGTTTGGATGATTACCGAGAGGGTGATTATTACGAATAATCCGCCGATTGGAACAAGAAGCAATTCAGTTCGAAGCGTCATCGCAAGTCCGGCAAGTGCACCACCGATAGCAAGAGAGCCAGTATCTCCCATAAATATCCGAGCTGGCGATGCGTTCCACCATAAGAATCCAGCACACGCCCCAGCAAGCGAAGCAGCCAATACCGCCATATCAAGCGGATCGCGTGCGTTATAACAATTTGTCACGACTATCTCGCAGCGTTGTCCAAATTTCCAAACGCCTATTAACACAAAAGCGAGGAATGACATGATGGCAGCGCCGGTTGCGAGTCCATCAAGTCCATCAGTTAGGTTCACGCCATTACTAGTTCCAAGCACGAGAATGATCGCCCAGATGATCACGAGGACTAGGCCAAGCTTGATTGTCGTATCTCGGACAGTCGACAGATACAGCGAAAGTGGCGTATTTCCCACTTCATCAGGGAACTTTGTGGCCAGATAGCCGAATGCACCTGCAACTAGCGCCTGACCGAGAAGTTTTTCCCGGGCGCGTAGACCAAGTGATCTTTGCTTTACAACCTTTAACCAATCATCCAAAAATCCAACTGTGCCAAGGCCGACAATCAATCCGATTACAAGCAACGCGGAAGTTGTCACAGGAACTGAGGTAGCAAGATGTGAAAAGAAATAGCCAATCAAGGCAGAGGCGATCAGCACAGCGCCGCCCATAGTCGGTGTACCGCGCTTTACATGATGAGTCTTCGGCCCATCATCGCGAATCTGTTGTCCGTAGCCACGCTTAGCTAGGAACTTTATGAATAGTGGCGTTAGAAAGAAGCTAAGCAGAAAGGCGATTGCTCCACCAATCAAAATACCTCTCATGCTTTATCTCCTTCCGTGCGCTTCTGCCAGTGTGTTTTTATCTCTTCAGCTATAAACTCCAGATGCTCTGCGCGAGAGGCCTTAACCAAAACTACATCCCCCGGTGCAATCTCCTTGAGTATATGGATTGCATTTTCTGGGGTTTCATAGAAGTGAGAGGTTGATTTCCCTCCAACTTCAGCGATCAAATCTCGCTCGGCTATCGCTACTAAATGATCTACCCCAAGGCGCTCCGCCAAAGTTCCAACTTCACGATGTAACTTGCCCGATTCGGTGCCGAGTTCATGCATCCTGCCTAAGAATGCCCATGAGTTTCCGCCACGCTCCTGGGTTAGTAGCGTCAAAGTTTTCAAGGCCGCCGCCATGCTCTCTGGATTTGCGTTGTATGAATCGTTGATAAGAGTCAGGCCATCAAGTTCGAGTAATTCCATTCGCCACTTGCTAGCGTTTTGGTGGGTTGAAAGCGCCGCTGCAATATCGCGCGTAGGAACACCTAGTGCAAAAGCGCTAGCTCCTGCGGCCAGGGCATTTGATATCTGGTGCGCCCCGAGTACTTGTAATTCAACATGTTCTCGCCCTTCTGGAGTGACGAGATCAAATGCAGGAAATCCACCATGTAGCTCTATATCAGCAGCCCTGACCGTGCAGGACGAGCTCTCGCCAAAGGTCACCTTCTGATTCGGCAACGCGTCCGCCATTTTGGGTGTGAATTCATCATAGGTACCAAGGACTGCAATCGCACCTTCTTTGAGTCCCCGAATCAACTCGCCTTTAGTGCGCGCGATTCCTTCCCGAGAACCAAATTCACCAAGATGTGCGCTCCCTACTTTCAACACCACTCCGATATCAGGTGATGCAAGTTCAGTCAGCCGAGCGATATCACCTTCATGTCGTGCTCCCATTTCGAGAATCGCAAATTTCGTTTTCTCATTACAACGGAGCAAAGTTATCGGTACACCGATTTCATTGTTGTAGGAGCCAATCGGGGCGATGGTTTCACCTTGAGTTGAAAGGATTGAATTGAGCATGTCTTTCGTAGTCGTCTTACCTTGCGAGCCAGTGATTGCCACAACCTTCAAATCCTTGAGCTCATCTCTTAGGTATTTCGCGAACCTTGCGATTGCCGCTAGTACATCCGAAACGATTATGTGATCGCCAGGAACGTTTCTCGTTGCAATAGAAAGCACTGCTCCGCCTGCGATTGCGGCCGCGACGAAATCATGTCCGTCTCGCGCCTCACCTTTCAAGGCCAAGAAAACCGAGCCCTGTGTGGCAAGGCGTGAGTCAAAGATGAAATCTCCACTTATTTCAAGATCGCTTTTGCCGTGGAGCTTTCCATTCATAATCTCCGCGATTTTTCCAGCGCTAGTTCTTATCATTCTCGGGCCTCGATAGCTTCTTGCAAGATTGCGCGATCGTTAAACGGAATCTTCACGCCATTGATTTCTTGACCTGTTTCATGACCTTTTCCTAGAACCAAAATCAAATCTCCAGGTTCGGCAATTTCAACTGCTCGCTTAATTGCGTCAGCTCGGTCAACGATTACTTCCGCGCTGGCTTTTAGTTTCAAGGAAGAAGTCATCTCGGCAAGAATTTTCCCTGGGTCTTCACTTCTCGGGTTATCGCTAGTGAAGATTGGTACATCGCAGCCTTCATTAAGTGCCTTACCCATTAGGGGTCGTTTTGAAACGTCGCGGTCTCCACCACAACCTAAGACAGCAATAACTCGTTTGCCTTGTTTTTTGACGGCTAACAGGGCTCGACTAACGGCGTCAGGAGTGTGCGCGTAATCCACGAGCGCCAAATACTTATCACTCTTTACTCGCTCCAGCCGTCCGGGAGCGCCCGTTAGTTTTGGAAGTGCCTCGGCAATAACTAGCGGATCTACGCCGCTTTCAAACGCCATCGAAATTGCCAAGAGGAGATTCTCCAAGTTATGGCGCCCGATTAAATTGAAATGATTCTCGATTGATATTCCATCGGTGCCACGGACCAAAATTCCAAAGCCGTTCTTAGTTGGTTCAATACGCTCGAAGTACCAATCTGCCTTTCCTTCGATTGATATCGACTTCTTGGGAATTTTCGCGCTCTCAAATAATCTCTTACCGTATTGGCCATCGATACATATGATTCCTAGATCGCTCAGATCGTGAGTGAAAAGTCGACTTTTGGCTTGGAAGTAATTAGACATCGTGCCGTGATAATCAAGATGGTCTTGGGTCAAGTTGGTGAAACCAGCAACTGAAAAATGGGTTGATGCGACGCGCTCTTGATCGAGGGCATGGCTGCTTACTTCCATAGCGACAGCGCGCACTCCTTCTTCCTTCATTGCCGCAAGCAGGCTTTGTAATTCATCGCTCCCAGGGGTCGTATGTGTTGCGGGTAGATCGAACTCTCCAAACTTGATTCCAACAGTTCCAATTAGCCCCGAATTCATTCCAGCCAATTGCCAGACTTGATTTAAGAGATAAGTTGTTGTGGTTTTTCCATTTGTGCCGGTAACGCCTCCTACAAAAAGGGACTTGCTAGGTTCTCCGTAAAACCAACTTGCGGCACCTGCGCATATGGAGCGGGGCTTCGGAACCACCAACAGGGGGGTCGAAGGTGAGATTTGGGAGGCTAAACCTGCGCCTTCGGAATCGGTGATCACCGCCCTCGCGCCTCGCTCCAAAGCGATCTTCAGGAATGCGATGCCGTGGTTTTTCGCTCCCGGCAGCGCGAAAAATAGATCTCCTGGGGTAATAGAACGCGAATCGCTACAAACTCCACTAAAGCGGAGTTCTCGATGCGATTGATTAGCGACCTCAATTCCAAGATGCTGCGCTAGTTGCGAAAGGCTGCGCTCTTGAGAGAGTTTTGGTCGGATCATGGGTTTGCTTGAACAGCCAACTTCTTTGCTAGAGATTTCGCATCTAGTGCATAAAGCGAGATTGCTTTTTCAGTTGGAGGAATCTGCTGATCTTTAAGGACAAAACTCATAACTTCTTTGAAGACTGGTCCGCCAAGATAGCCGCCGTAATAGATTCCCTTTGGATCTTGAATCGTCACACTAACCACATACTTTGGTGCATCGGCCGGAGCGAAGCCAATAAATGAGGCTGTGTAACCGCGATAGCAACCACAAGAGTCATCTACTCGGCGCGCTGTACCGGTCTTTCCGGCGACGCGATAACCAGAAATCGCCGCACCTGGCGCAGTTCCGGCGGCCGATACGACGCTCTCCATCATCAGACGCATCTTTGCAGCGGTCTCTTTACTAATCACTCGCTCTGATTTCTGCTTATCAGCAGGTGTGTACCTGCCAGCCGCATCGCTATGACCGGCAATCAGAGTTGGAGTGACTTTCACGCCATCATTTGCGATCGTTGCAAAAACCGATGTCGCCTGCATCGCCGTTACTGAATATCCCTGGCCGAAGGCAACAGTTGGAGCTGTGGTTCCCGACCAATCCTTTACATCAAGGAGCTTTCCACTTTCTTCGCCGGGAAGCCCCGAACCGGTCTTAACTGAAACGCCAAATTTCTTGAGATAGGAATGTAGTTTGTCATTAGAGAGCATCTCTCCTACTTTGATGGCCGCTGTATTGCTTGACATTGCCAGCGCACCAGAAAGCGTCAATTTCAATGGTGGATGTGGATCGTGATCCTTAAAGACCTTTATTGAGCGTTTTAATTTGTAGGGCACGCTAATCACTGATTCTGGCTCGATTTTGCCCTCTTCGATTGCTGCGGCAAAAGTGATGACCTTGCCCGTTGAGCCGGGTTCATAAACTTCTTGAACCGACGGATTCTTCCAATGGTAAGGATCCACACCTTCGGTCTTGCCGGGAGTGAAGGAAGGAAATGAAGCGTGTGCGATTATCTTTCCAGTTGCCGGATCCATAACAATTACAGTTCCGGAGAGCGCTTTTGCTTTCTGCACGGCTTTGCGAATTGATTCTTGCGCCACCCATTGCACATCTCGATCGATTGTGAGGCGAATAGTATTTCCGCGGCGTTCTTCTGCAGTTATCTTCTGAGTTCCAGGAATGATGGTGCCGCCCGCATTTGAATATGTGTACTCGCCATTGACTCCAGCGAGCGTTGAGTTCATGCTGTATTCAAGGCCAGCTGCGCCCTCTCCGGCTTGATTTACAAATCCGACTACTGCCGCCCCGAGCGCCCCTTCGGGATACTCCCGTGTGTAAATTCGCTCGGCAAAGAAACCAAATAACCGCTTCTGCATTCCACCTTCGGTCTTGATTACTTCATTGTTGTAATCCTCAACGGCTTTCTCCAAGTTGCGCCAGACTTTCGGCTTTACGCTTTTGGCAATCACGACATATCTGCGCTCTCCGACAAGTTGTTGCGCAAGAGCGGCCGCATCCATATCAAGTATCGGCGCTGCTAGCGCGGCTAATTTCTTTGGGTAGTCGACAATCGCTTGATCTACAAGGATTCGATAGGAGATCACACTTCGCGCAAATTCAACGCCATTTATGTCGGTGATTGCACCTCTTGGGGCCATGATGATCGAGCGCTTGGTTAGTTCGTTATCCGCAAAATTCGCATACCCGGCTGCCCGGACTGCTTGCACATCGATAAGTCGAATAGAAAAGACGGCGATAAGCACTAGTGAAATGGCGACCAGGTACTTAATCCTCCGGCCAACTAGCGCATCATTTGGCATCTAAGGTTTCACCTTCTCGGCCTTCACTTCAGGCGGAATTGATAAATCTAGAAAGCGCGGAGTCGAACTCGGAACCATCCCAAGATTTGTGGCTCGCTCAGCCAGATTCTCTGGCGTTGAGATCAGAGCTACTTCTCGAAGCGCCTCTTCGCGCGCTTCATTGATTGAAATTGCTTCGAGCTTTAACTCCTTAATGCGCACGGCATCATTTCCGAGCAAGATGTTTATACCTAGCAAACCGAGAAGTCCAAGAGCCAAAATAAATCCGATAAGGCCGTAGAAAAGACGATCACTTGCTTGCTCGCCGGGAACTGGGCGAAGTTCTGGGACTAGCCGAAGGACTGCCCGCGTAGAGCGAGCGGCTACAGCTTTCCGTGATTTTGCGACGGCCGGTGCGAGAGCAGATAGCGCCATTAGCTCGCCACCCGCTCAATCGCACGTAACCGGACGGATTGCGCACGGGAATT
>CAZZIN010000022.1:0-11983 GCA_964654425.1 uncultured Clavibacter sp.
TGGGTGAAGACCCAATTCTCTCGCGTTATCGCTTCATTCTCAATAGTCTCGAAAGGTGAGTTATCGCTCAGTTGCGCCCCCGACAGGATTCGAACCTGTGCACCTGCCTCCGGAGGGCAGTGCTCTATCCCCTGAGCTACGGGGGCTTTCGATAAGGCTATCAGTCAATTCTCATGCCAAGATGTGGGCGTGAGTGAGAGTTCGATGCAAAAAGCATATTTTGCAACTGGATGTTTCTGGGGTGCAGAGCGGAGATTCTGGAATCTAACTGGTGTCATCTCAACCTCCGTGGGTTACATGGGGGGCAAGCGACCAAATCCAAGTTATGAACAAGTTTGTACCGGTACCACCAATCATGCAGAAACGGTCGAAGTTACTTTTGATCCATCCAAGATCTCATATGAGCGGCTACTAGAGGAGTTCTGGACGATGCATGATCCAACTTCCCTAAACCGGCAAGGTGGAGATATAGGTACCCAATATCGAAGCGCAATTTTCACGACAACTGAAGAGCAGATGATCTCTGCTGTGAATACCCGTGAGATCTATAACGATCTACTTGTCAGCAAGGGATTCTCTGAGATTGTCACGGAAATCCAAGAAGCAGCACCACACCGTTATTGGTTAGCCGAGGAGTATCACCAACGCTATCTTGAGAAAAATCCAAATGGCTATGACTGTCATTCATCGACAGGAATTCCATTCCCAAAGGTAAAGGCCTGACATGGAATCCGGCTCTTTGCTTCCCAAGATAAATCCGCTAACTGGCAAACCATTCGAGGTGCAAGTAGACGATAAGAAGCTTGCGCACGAATTAGATCCGCTTTCATTTGACGTACTCCGCAAGGCAGGTACCGAAGTTGCATTTACAGGTAAGTATTATGAAACAGAAACCATAGGTGTCTACGAGTGCAAGGCATGCGGTGCCGAACTCTTTAGAAGCGAGGAGAAATTTCACTCCGGTTGTGGTTGGCCCTCTTTCTACGCCCCAAAGGCTGGAGACGCGGTAATCCTTCTGGAGGATCGCTCGTTAGCGCCGAGGATTAGAACCGAGGTGCGATGTGCAAAGTGTGGTTCGCACTTGGGCCATGTTTTCGAAGGCGAGGGATACGCAGTCCCAACAGACCAGAGATGGTGCATTAACTCAGTTGCGCTGGTGCTAAAACCCAAGTCCTAATTAGTAAAGCTCATGCGCTCGCCAGCAGTACCAAGCAAGATGGCTTCGATAGGGCGAGAATTTAGCTCCTAATTCCTCTAATTCATCCACCTCAATCTCGCGCCTCATAGAGTGAATTTTCTCCCAGCCGCGCCGTACACCGAGGTCACCAGTCGGCCAAACATCAAGCCGGCCCAGTTGGAAAATCAAGAACATCTCTGCGGTCCACCGCCCAATTCCGTAATAAGGCAGCAAAATTTCCAAGATTTCCGCATCGCTCTTTCGGCTAAGTGAGCGGATTGGTAATCGACCTTCATTTACTGCCTTGGATAATTCAATCAACGCACGCGCCTTGCTCTCCGAACAACCAGCATTTCTTAATCGGCTAACACTGATTTTGGCAATCCTCGTTGGATCCAGCCTATCGCCACAGAGATTTGCTACCCGAGAGATGATGGTTGCAGCAGCTTTGGTTGAAAGTTGTTGGCTTAAGATCGATTCGGCAAGTGATTCGAAATTGCTCGTTCTGGGGCGACGAACTCCAAGTGGTGCAGGTCCGAACCGGGAGATGACTTCCTTGAAACGTGGCTCTATTCTCGCGATCTTGCGACCGATTTGCCGAGAATCCTCAGAGCTAATGCGCACAAAGTGACCTTAACAGGGGGTGGCGGATTCTTGCACTTACCGATATTTTTCACTCTTACAGTCTTTTTCAGTCAGATAACTCGGTTTTACAGTGAAGGGCAGTAAAAGTGTCAGTCGGTATCAAGGAAGTAGCTGCTGAAGCAGGAGTCTCGATAGCTACTGTTTCGCGTGCACTTCGAGGAATGCATCATGTAAATCCTGAAACCCGCAAGAAGATTCTTGACGCTGCCGAAAAGCTCAACTATCCGATACCGCAGGCCAATGCGAGGGCGATATTCAGTAGGACAAATTCAGTTGGCGTTGTAGCGCCTTACATCTCTCGTTGGTATTTCGCCCAAGTAATAAGTGGAGCAGAGCAAGCGCTTCGCGAAGCGGGACTCGATCTACTCCTCTACAACTTCTCGCAACTAAAAGGGCGTGAGCGACTATTTCAACATCAACTCTTAAAAGGGCGAGTGGATGCGTTAATTGTGATTAGCCTGCCTCCAACCGAAGAAGAATTTGATTCCATGCTAAGTCTTGGTATTCCAATTGCACTTGTTGGCATGCATCATGAGCGTTGCGCCAGCGTTGCTATAGATGATGTTGCCGGTGCCCGGACTGCGACTCAGCATCTTGTAAATTTAGGTCATAAGAAGATTGGTTTACTTTCCGGGCGACCCGACGATCCGTTTGGCTTTAGCGTTCCCCAAGATCGCAGGCGCGGTTTCATGCAAGTACTTGCCGAGAATGGTTTGGAATGGGTTCCCTCTCTAGAGGTATACGGTGATTTCACGATGCATGGAGCAAGCAGAGCAATGGATGATCTGCTCGCAAGACCAAATCGACCCAGCGCAATATTTGCGCTCTCAGATGAAATGGCGCTTGGCGCACTTCAGGCGATTCGACGCAACGGACTAAAAGTTCCAGACGACATTTCAATCATCGGCTTTGACGGCCACGAGATGGCCGAGTTCTCCGACCTAACGACGATAGAGCAACCCGTTCCGTTAATGGGGGAGATGGCGGCCTGGTCGATTATGGAACGTCTCAAATCGCCGAAGAGTGAGCCTCACTCAATCACACTTCCAACTACCTTAGTTGTGCGAAATTCCACTAGAAGATTGAGCGTAGACGAGTAGTGAATTGCGGGATTGCACTTTTCAAACCCTCTAATTGAAGTGGCATACTCGCTTCCATGGTCGACGCAGTTCAAGCTTTTACGCTCCCTGAATTAAGGAAAAGAAAGAGCGTCAAGTGGCGCAGTTTCCCAGCAGATGTTCTGCCCCTCCCAGTTGCAGAGATGGACTTCCCAATTGCTGAACCGATAAAGCTGGCTCTCCGTGACATGATTGACCGATCAGATACGGGTTATCTTGGGCCATTTCCAGAGATGTTCGAAGCTTTCCGAGATTTCTCAATCGCTCGGTGGGGTTGGCAACCAGATCTAACTCAGATGAGATTCGCCACCGATGTTGGCGTAGGTACGGTTGAAGTTATTCGAACTCTAATCAATCCAGGTGAGAAAGTCGTTTTGAATTCGCCAGTTTACGAGAACATGTGGCGCTGGGTAGCTGAGGTGAAAGCAGAGCTTGTAGATCTTCCACTCTTGGAAAGTGAAATGGGATATTCCATTGATTTCGAAGGGCTAGAACGTGCATATGCATCGGGAGCCAAAGTTCATTTACTTTGTAGTCCACATAATCCAGTCGGCATTCTCTACACAAGAGACGAACAGGCAAAGATTGCCGAATTAGCAAAGAAGTACGGCGTAATTGTGATAAGTGATGAAATTCATGCGGCTCTCACTTTCAAAGGCAATAACTTCTTTCCCTTCTTATCGGTATCTGAAGCAGCAAAAGAAGTTGGAATTTGTGTAACTAGTGCGAGTAAAGCCTTTAATTTAGCCGGACTCAAGTGCGCCATGATTATCACAGAGAATGAACTCTTGAAGGAGAAGATAAATTCGATGCCACAATCAGTCGCTTTTCGAGCCTCACTTTTCGGGGCAGTAGCTGCAACGGCTGCATTTAGCCGCGCTCAGGATTGGCTTGAGGGGGCACTCCTCACCTTAGACCAGAACCGCAATCTGATTAGAACTTTGATTGATACCAAGATTCCTGCGATTAATTACCGCACTCCTGATTTCGGTTATCTCGCTTGGCTAGATCTATCACAGTTAGGCCTTGGGGAAGATCCAGCCAAGACATTGTTGGAGCAAGGCAAACTTGCAGTTAATTCCGGAGTTGTTTACGGACCAAAACATAAGAGCTTTGTTCGACTTAATTACGGCACGGGCAGTGAAATCATCGAAGAGGCCTTTAGTCGGATACTTCGCTGCATCTAGGAGGATGTGATTTACGACGTAATCGTTCTTGGTGGTGGACATAATGGTTTGGTTGCAGCTTGCTACCTTGCTAAGGCTGGAAAGAAAGTTCTAGTTCTTGAAAAAGGTATTGAACTTGGTGGGGCTACAAAAAGTAGTTATGTTTTCGATGGAGTCGAAGCAAAAATGTCTCGATATTCATACTTAGTCGCACTTCTTCCAGACCAGATAATTACGGATCTAAATCTCGATTTTCGGACCATTAGTCGCACGGTCTCCTCCTATACCCCGATAGGAACAAGCGGTGTACTTATCAACAGGAATTTCGACGATGTTTCGGCAAGCTCAATTGCAAGTATTACCGGGGCTGTGAGCGAAGTTGATTCCTGGCGTGATTTTTATGGACGAATTGCCAAAGTCGCCCAGCTGCTCGCGCCCACGATGTTACAACCGCTCAAGAGTGAAAGTGAGATCAAGCAGCTCCTTGGCGCCCAACTTTGGGATGAATTTATCGATCGCCCAATTTCAGAATCCCTGAATCTAAACTTCAAAAACGACTTGATCAAGGGCATAGTGCTTACCGATGCACTGATTGGAACTTTCGCCAGCGCAACCGAGAAGCTGGCAAATATCTGTTTCCTATATCACCTGATTGGTAATGGAACAGGTGAGTGGAAAGTTCCCAAAGGCGGGATGGGTGCTTTGATAGATGCGCTGGTTGAGCGCGCTAAATCATTTGGAGTCGAGATTCAAACAGGAGTTGAGGCTATATCTATTTCTTCAATTCAATCTGGCCGAAAAGTAATTACAAGCACGGGCAAGGAATTCGAATCGAGGATAGTCCTTGCAAGTTGTTCACCTAAGGCTCTCGAGAAGATTTCCGGCATTAAAGCGCGAAATCATCGCGATGGCAGCCAGGTAAAGATCAACATGGTCTTGCAAAGATTGCCTCGACTCAAGAGTGGGATTGATCCGAGGCTGGCATTTGCCGGAACTTTTCATATTGATGAGAGCTATGAGCAATTAGAGGTTGCTTTTGCTCAAGCTAAATCGGGAGTGATTCCAGATGTAATTCCTGCAGAAATGTATTGCCACACACTCACTGATCACTCGATCCTAAGCGAATCGATGCGCGCCGCCGGAAATCACACCTTGACGCTATTTGCACTACACACACCCGCATCTCTATTTGATAATGATCATAACCGAATCAAGGATGAGGTTACTCAAAGAATTCTTCGTGGTCTTAATTCATACCTCGCAGAACCAATTGAAGATCTACTTCTTAGAGATATCTCTGGAAATCCTTGTATTGAGGTCAAGTCTCCCCAGGAACTGGAATCGGAGATCGATCTCCCAAGAGGAAATATCTTCCATGGCGATCTCTCATTTCCCTGGAAAGTCGATTCGGATAATCGTGTTTGGGGCGTGGAGACTGATGATGATTACATTCTGCTTGCAGGTGCTGGCTCTCAAAGGGGTGGCGGAGTCAGCGGAATCGGCGGTCATAACGCCGCTATGGCTGCACTAGAACGAATCGAATAAAACAAATAGAATCCGCTCATGAAGCTTCTGCGTCGTCTATTCACACTTGTTGCTCTGCTCGCAGTTGCTATCAAAGGAATCCTCTCTTTCCTCTCTTGGTTTGAGAAACAGGAAGAAGTAAGCACTGTCTGGGCCGATGATGAGGAATTCGAGGATGCCCTCTAGTGACCTATTCCTATATCCCTGGAACTTGTAACCTCGGCAAAGCCGAAGTAAGGCGCCGCCAAGTCGTAGCGCTGATCGGAGCAGTTCTGACAATCTCAAGTTTCCTTGGGCTCCTCGCAACAGATACCTCGAACTCGGCTCGTTGGTCGCTCTTTGCTCCCTTGATGGTCTTCTCGGTCGGTTTCATCCAATCGCGCAAGAAGTTCTGCCTTGCCTATGGGCTTATGGGTACCTTCAACTTGGGCAAACTAGGTGACATAACTCGGGTCCAAAGTCCTGAGGACCGTAAAGCGGACCGAAAGACTGCAACACTCATATTGATCCAGAGCGCAGTGCTGGCACTTGGTTTGACTGCACTTTTTGTCCTATTGCCTTTCTAGCAACGCTGTTGATACCTTCCGAAGGTAGGAGGGTTTATGAGAATAACTATCCATCACCACGAAGTATCACTTGCTGAAGATTTCACTGAGATTGCCAAAGAGCGCCTCAATAGGTTGGAAAGATTCAATATCCCGATCGATCGAATTGTTGTTGATGTAAAACATGAAGCCAATCCGCATTTTGGCAAAGCATCTTCACATCATGTCAGAATAACTTCTCACGGCTCTGGACCTTTGGTGCGAGCTGAAGGTAGGGGAATCAATGACCTCGCAGCCTTTGATGAAGCGGCAGTTGCGATTGAGTTACAACTTAGGAAGCGTCACGAACGAAGCAAAACTATTGACCGGGATTCTTTGCGAAAGCGCAAAGCCGTCTAAGACTTACTAGTTGCGTCCGCGACTTCCTTTGCTCCTTTGAGGAATTGGGCAGCGCTCACATAATCGGCATAGAAATCAGCGTTCCATTCGCCATCGGCAGCGCTAAAACTCCCATTCAAGTAATCAATTGCACTGCGAGTCTCATCTAGCAGCGTTGGTAATTCATCTTTACGTGACGCAAGCAGACACACCGGGTATTTGTTGAGTCGCTCATAAATCTTCAAGTCATGTTGCAAGACTTTGACTACAGAAGCGACTATTGAATCAACACTTGATGAACGATTCGATTCTGGATCAAGCGCGAGATACTCACCTACTTGCCTTTTGTAAACAGTCCAATCCGCCTTACCAGCAAGTTCTTCATCAAGGATGAAAGTTCGTAGAGAATCACATTGTTTGTTTATGAAAGCTTTAGATCCAGTTGGCCCAAAGTGAAAAGTTCCCCAAACTGAGGCAACCGCGAATACGAGGCTGAGCGGAACCAGAATCCAGAGGGCGGGATTAGCCTTTTTCACGGCCATAGACTAACTCAGGTATGAAGCGCGAAGATTTTGAAAGTATCCAGCGATGGATCTGCGAGGTCGAATCCCTCAAACGAGCAGTGATATCTGGCCGGCGCAAATCTCACCACCCAAGATTTGAGCGAATCGATATCCGCCCGGTAATAATCAAGGATCAACTACAACTCCAAGTTGTCTCGCACGATGGTAAGCAGGATGTAACAAAGAATTTCAAGACGAGCGATTTTAGAATTGATGAAATTCTTAATGAGGGCTATGCAAATCTTTTGATTGAGCGATTAGACCAAACCCTGACTATCCGAATAACTAAGAAAGGAGATGTACAAGTCCATCGCTCGATTGCTCAAGAAAACATAGAAGTTGAACTTAGTCATGATCGCCGTAAAGATAGGGTCTTGCCCTTGGGAGATCCGATTTTCTCTGCTTTAGGCATAACCAATTTCAATGGTGAATTAATCCCCAAGCAAAGCGATAAGTATCGTCAAGTAGATGACTTCCTGCGCATCATCGAGGGCATCAAAGCTGACTTAGGTGCAGGCCCGATCTCGGTAGTCGACCTTGGATGTGGCAACGCCTATCTAACCTTTGCCGTCCATCGCTATCTTTCGAGCGAAGATCGCTCGGTAAAGGTTGTAGGAGTAGATAGCAAATCAGAATCGCGAATACGAAATATGAGAATTGCCCGCGAACTTTCAATTGATGAAGAGGTTAAATTCGTTTCCTCGCAAATTGAAGATTTTCCGACGCAAGAAGTCGATTTAGTAATAGCACTTCACGCTTGTGATACTGCAACAGACGATGCGCTTGCCTGGGCGGTAAAGAGCAAAGCGAAGGTGATACTAGTTTCTCCATGTTGTCATCATGATTTAAATAAAGAGATTAGAGCGCGAGATGAAGACTCTGATTTGATCTTTCGCCACGGCATCATGAAAGAGCGATTTGCAGATATCTTGACCGACTCACTTCGTGCAGAACTCTTGAAGATTCATGGATATCGCGCTGATATCTTCGAGTTTGTTTCGGTAGATCACACCCCAAGAAATCTGATGATCCGGGCAGTATTCACTGGCAATATGGGGGAGCGGAGAAAATTTGAGAGCGTATGTTCGAAGTGGCAGATTAATCCTTATCTCGCCACATTGCTGAATTAAGTTAGGCTCTACCGCTATGACAAGTACCGTCCTTTCATCATTGCCGGTAGGTGAGCGGGTCGGGATTGCATTCTCAGGCGGACTTGATACTTCTGTAGCGGTGGCTTGGATGCGCTCCAAAGGCGCGATCCCATGCACTTACACCGCAGATCTTGGCCAATATGACGAGAGCGATATCGCGGGCGTCCCAGATCGAGCCAAGCAATACGGCGCAGAGATCGCACGATTAGTCGATTGCAAAGAAACGCTTGTAGAAGAAGGTTTTGCGGCCCTCGCATGTGGAGCATTCCATATTAGAACTGGGGGACGAATCTATTTCAACACCACTCCTCTTGGTCGCGCGGTAACAGGAACGTTGCTCGTGCGGTCGATGCTCTCTGACAAAGTTTCGATTTGGGGAGATGGCTCAACGTATAAGGGCAATGACATCGAACGTTTTTATCGTTACGGACTTCTAGCTAATCCGACTTTGAAGATCTACAAACCATGGCTGGATAAGACTTTTGTGAGTGAACTTGGCGGCCGAAAAGAGATGTCAGAATGGCTGAATGCAAACAAACTTCCATATCGTGATAGCAAAGAGAAGGCTTATTCGACTGATGCCAACATTCTCGGCGCAACCCATGAAGCGAAGGAGCTCGAGAACTTAAATACCGGAATTGAGATAGTCGAACCGATTATGGGAGTTCGTTTCTGGGATGAAAATATTTCCATCAAGAGTGAAGATGTGAAAATTCAATTCGCATCTGGTCGGCCCGTTGCAATAAATGGTAAAGAATTCAAGGATTCCGTGACTTTGATGAAAGAAGCAAATTCAGTTGCAGGTCGCCACGGGCTTGGAATGTCAGATCAGATTGAGAATCGGATCATCGAAGCAAAGAGCCGTGGTATCTATGAAGCCCCAGGTATGGCGCTCCTTTTTATCGCCTATGAGCGGCTTCTCTCTGCGATTCATAATGAAGACACCATCGCCAATTACTCATCTCAGGGAAGAAAGCTAGGCAGATTGCTCTATGAAGGTCGTTGGTTCGACCCCCAATCCTTGATGCTGCGCGAGTCGCTTACTCGCTGGGTTGCATCGACTATCTCTGGAACAGTGACGCTACGGTTAAGACGCGGTGATGATTATTCGATTCTCGATACACAGGGAGAGGGTTTTTCCTATCACCCAGAGAAATTGTCAATGGAGCGCACCGAGGGCGCAGCATTTGGTCCGGAAGATCGAATCGGCCAACTAACGATGCGAAATCTTGATATCGCTGACACCCGCGCCAAACTTGAGAATTACCGCAAGCAAGGACAGATCGGAAAAGGAAAATTTGAATTAGCCGATCCAACGGAAGGATAAAAATGGCAACCAAGATATCCACAATCCTCGATAACTTCATGGAAGAAGGAATAAAGCTAACGCCAATCGGTGCAACGCTACTTGGAGTACCGGGCTCCGATGACAAGCTTGATGACTTCTCAATGGTTGGCCAAAAGGCGCGTGAGGAACTAACACGCAAGACCCTCGCGTCAGTCAAGGAAGCTTCACCTGAGAATGAATACGATCGCATCGCACAATCCGTTGCAATTGAGCGACTCTCTTCAGAGTTAAGACTTAGCGAGAGTCATGAATCAAGAGCGCTCTTCAATTTGATTTCATCTCCAGTCACATCAATCCGTCAGGTCTTTGAGATGATGAAGAAAGATAATCCTGACTCTGCATCCAATGCAGCAAAACGACTTGGCTCAATCGGCGAAGCCTTAAAGGGTTGGTGTGCAACCCTTGAGACAGTAGCTGGGCAGGGGCGAGTAAATTCTGCCCGCCAGGTAAAGGCCACAATCGGACAGTTAGAAACCTTCTCAAAAGGCGCTTTCCAAACGGTGGCGAAGAAGTTTGATTCGAGTGGCACCAACCAAGAGTTAATCGATGCAGCAAAAAGCGCCGAATCAGCATGCCTCGAGGTCGCTAATTGGCTTCGCAATTCATATCTTCCTAAGGCGACTCCGAAAGATGGAGTTGGCGAAGAGCGTTACAAGATGTGGGCACGCCACTTCACCGGGGCGGATTTAAATCTTCGGGACACTTACCAATGGGGCATTTCTCAACTCGATGAGATCAATGCTCGAATGAAACGAGCGGCCGATCGCCTCTATCCAGATGCAACATCACTTAGAGAAGTGGCCGATCGATTAGAGAAAGACCCTCGCTACATTGTTGAAGGCGAAGAAGCGCTCCTGCGGAAATTGAAGGAGTTTATTGAAAAAGCAGTAGAGCGATTAAATGGTAAGGAATTCGATATCGATCCACGGATTCAGAATTGCGAAGCGCGTCTCGCGCCAGAAGGTAGCGCTTCGGCCGCTTATTACATGGGCCCAAGTGAGGATCTTTCTCGTCCGGGAACAACTTGGTATCCGACGATGGGTAGGAAGACTTTCGGATGGTGGCACATCGTTTCGACTTGGTATCACGAAGCTGTCCCCGGCCATCACCTTCAAGTAGCAACTACGAAGATAAACACAACCCGTCTCAATCGTTTCCAACGAAATCGTGTCTGGGTATCTGGTTATGGCGAAGGCTGGGCGCTCTATGCCGAACGTTTGATGGATGAATTGGGAGCATTTGAAGATCCAGGTTTTGAGATGGGTTACTTATCCGCGCAAGGACTTCGTGCCGCACGAGTTGTTGTTGATATCGGAATGCATTGTGGTTATAAAGATTTCAACGGCGAAATCTGGAACGCTGAATCTGCATTCAAGATTCTTCATGAACGTGCGCTCTTAGATGAGATTTCAGCTCGTAGTGAAGTTGATCGCTATCTTGGCTGGCCTGGTCAAGCAATCTCCTACAAAGTTGGTGAGCGATTCATGATGGAATCGCGCGAGGATGCAAAGCGGCGCCTCGGCGCAAATTTTGACCTCAAGAAGTTCCACTCTTATGTGTTGAATTTAGGGCCAATGGGCCTTGATCCATTCAAGGCTGAGATGGCCGCTTGGAACGGGCAATAACGCTCGGCTAGACTCTCGCTGTTGTTTCCGGGGTCGGTGTAATTCCGAACCGGCAGTTAAAGTCTGCGACCCGCTAGCACCCAGCTATCGGTGGACTTGGTGAAACTCCAAGACCGACGGTTAAAGTCCGGATGAGAGGAAACAAATACGCGCACTCTTGCGCGTTCTCTTTTGCGCACCCCGGAATCACATTCTCTAGGGGGTGGCTAACTTGATCGATGTAGAAAAAGCGATGCGTCGCGCTCTTGAGTTATCTGCGCTCGGCCTAGGTCTCACTTCACCAAACCCGATAGTCGGTGCTGTCATCATTGATTCAACTGGTGCGATAGTTGGCGAAGGTTTTCACCAACGTGCTAGCGGTGGGCGACATGCGGAAGTGAATGCAATCGAAGCTGCGGGAGCTAAAGCAGCTGGTGCAACTTTGGTTCTCACACTTGAACCATGCAATCACACGGGCAAGACACCACCCTGTACCGAAGCAATAGTCAAAGCTGGAATCAAGCGAGTTATTTTTTCTGTTGGTGATCCAAATCCGATTGCCCAAGGCGGAGCTGCGCGGCTTCGCGCTGATGGAATAGAAGTAATCGACGGCCTCTTGAGTGATGAGGTGAAGTTTGCAAATCGTGCCTGGCTAACCAAGATAGAAAAAAACCGTCCTTACATCACACTCAAAGTTGCCGCTAGCCTAGATGGAAAAGTAGCTGCGGCCGACGGAACCTCGAAGTGGATAACAAACGAGATTT
>CAZZIN010000023.1:0-6224 GCA_964654425.1 uncultured Clavibacter sp.
ACTCAGGTCCTGCTGTTTCTGGAGATATCCAGAACATCGTCCAGAAGTATGTAGCTGATGGAAACCCAGCTATTCAGGCGCTTGCAAACGGTGAAATCACTCTTTATGCCGGACAGCAAACCGCTGATGGCGTTGCCGCACTTAAGAAGGTAACAGGCGTAAAGACCGAAGGTGGTCTCGGCGGCACATACGAACACGTTGATGTTCGTTCGGGTGCATATTCCGGTACCGGCGGATCTCCATACACCGGTCCTTTCGCTGGAAATGGTGAGAAGGCAACGGATCTTCGCCGTGCATTCTTACTCTGCATACCTCGCGATGAAGTAGTGACCAAGTTGGTGGCGCCAATCAATCCAGATATCAAGCCACTTCGCTCGGTAACTGTCCCAACAACGATTGATCCTCTTTACAACAAAGTGATTACTGCAAATGGATCTAAGTACTACGAAGGCGACCAAGAGTCGAAAAACAAGCGTGCGCTTGCCATCGTTAAGAAGTACGTTCCAAATGCTTTAACCAACCCAATCAAAGTCAACTTCCTAGTACCTGGTAATAATGCTCGGAGAGCCGCACAAGCTCTTCTCATTGATGCCAATATGGGCAAGTGCGGTTTTGACACCGTGATGGATACTGTTATCGATTGGTCACCACAGCTTCGTAACTCGAAGTATGACGCGACCTTCTTTGGTTGGCAGGCTAGCTCCACCGCACAGGGAACTGTCCGCGCTAACTGGCGCTCTGACGGATCCAACAACTACAACGGTTCAAATGGTGGACCAGCGCTTGATGCTATTTTGGATGACGTTTTCAATCGTCCAATGGCTCCAACCGTCTTGGCCACAACGTTTATCAAGATCGAAAGAACGATCTTCGGAAACGCTTACACACTTCCGATGTACCAGCACCCATCAGTGTTGGCTTACGACGCAGATTTGAAGGGCGTTAAGTTGAGCGGCCTCACACCTGTGAAGGAGTGGAACTTTTTTGATTGGAAGTACTAATTCGAAAGAATTAGTTATAACCAAGCAATAAGTGATGTGGCCTCAGGGGCTCTCAAAGCCCCTGAGGCCACTACTTTTATCTTCTTAGTTGCTGATTTCTGGTGGGCTTTGAATGAATTGCCGATTACACTTTGACAGCATTCACAGAAAGGAAGAGAGATGATTGCATTCATCATTCGCCGACTCGGCGTTCTCTTCCTAATTCTCTTTGGCTCAAGTTTTATTCTTTACAACTTGACTGCAATTACGGGCGATCCGATTGGCGATTTGCGCTTTAGCACTGACCGCGAGGTGCAAGCCCAAATCAAAGAGTTAGAGCAATTCCTAAGACTTGATGTTCCGCCACCACTTCGCTATTTCATCTGGTTACGTGGCGTACTTGGAATTTTTACTGGTAATCCTGACTTTGGGTCTACTCGCTTACGAAGCCCAGTCATTGACGAAATCTCTGCCGCGATGCCGATAACCATTCGACTTGTAATCTTTGCGACAATCTTCGCCATAGTTGTTGGAATTGCACTTGGAATCGTCACCGCACTTCGCCAATATTCGAGATTCGATTACTCGATGACATTTGTGGCCTTCTTGCTCTTTTCGTTACCAATCTTCTGGGTAGCTGTTTTGCTCAAACAATACCTAGCGATTCAATTCAACACATTCCTAGCCGATCCTTCGGTTACTGTTCCGTGGAAAATAGGCATAGGACTTGTGGGCGCGGTATTTTGGGGTGCGCTTTTTGGCCGAACTCGTTCTGGCTTTTGGAGAGCGTTTATTGGAGTATTTCTTGGAACGTTTATCGTTCTGACTTTCATTGATGCAGCGAATTGGTTCTTGGATCCTGCACTTGGTCCAGTTCTCATAGGATTGTTGTCGATAGGAATCGGTTTCGGCATCACTTATTTAAGCACGGGTTTTGGTAACAAAGCAGCTCTGTACGCCTCCCTAACCATGGCTCCTCTGACCGTAATCTCATATTTCGTAGTCTCACCATCTTTGAATTCCACTTCTTCAATCCCTCAACTCCTGGGTTATGCCCTCATTACTGCAGTTGTTGCGATAGCCGTTTCTCTTGTCTTTGCCAAAATTGATCGAGGCCCCGTAGTTCGCACCACTATTCTGACTGGCCTTCTCTCAGCGCACTTAATTGTGGTAGATAAATTTATGCAAACCTGGAAGCCTTATATGGAAGATGGAGCAATCAACTTCCGACCTATTCCTACCTTGGGACAGGCAAGTGAATTATTACCCCAAAACGAATTCTGGATTACAACTCTCGACATCTTGGTTCACTTGTTCTTGCCAACAATCGCGCTAACTTTGATTTCATTTGCAGGCTACATCCGGTACTCACGCGGAACACTTCTTGAGGTGCTTAATCAGGATTACATAAGGACTGCGCGAGCAAAAGGTCTTACCGAGCGAACAGTCATTATGCGTCATGCATTTAGAAACACTTTGATTCCGCTAACTACCATTATGGTGGTTGATTTTGCTGGTGTTGTAGGCGGCGCCATCATCACGGAGAGAGTCTTTGGTTGGTACGGGATGGGAACACTTTTCAATAGGGCAATTTCAACGCAGGACTTGAACTTGCTTATGGGAGTCTTTTTTATTACCGCTTCACTAGCGGTGATTGCAAACTTGATTGCTGATCTTCTTTACTCAGCCCTAGATCCGCGAATCAGAGTTGGAAGTGGAAAATGATCAAGAAAAAAAACAAGAAAGAATCAGCGGATACCGTAGTAGCCTCGGGTGAGAACGCGATTGCGAATAAAGAAGTAGAAGGTCTTAGCCAAGGGCAGATTGTTCTTCGCAGATTCTTGCGTCACCGAGCTGCAGTATTTTCTGTCTTTGTTCTCTTTTCCATCATGATCCTTGTTTTCTCCGCCGTTGATTCTCAATTCGGACCATTCAAGACTAATGGCTGGTGGAAATGGAGCCCTGAGGACATTCCTGAATTACGTTTTGGAGATTGCCCAAATGACACCATCGGCTGTCCGACAATTTCAGTTGTACCAAAGTTCCTTGGCGGAAATGGCTTAGCACTCGGCAATCATCCCTTCGGCCAAGACGATATTGGTCGCGACTACTTCGCTTTGGTAATGAAAGGCACCCAGCGCTCAATCCAGGTTATGTTTGTAATTGGATTCTTCGCCGCGACAATTGGAACCATCGTCGGTGCGGTTTCAGGCTACTTCCGAGGCGCCATTGACAATATCTTGATGCGCTTCACCGATTTCATCATCACAATCCCAGCAGTTATCGTCGGTTCAGTTATTGGTTCTAAGTTTGGAAATCTCGGAGCAATCGTCCTTGCTGTTTATCTCGGACTCTTTGCTTGGACGGGGCTCTCGCGACTTGTTCGAGGTGAGTTCTTAACTTTGCGAGAACGTGAGTTCGTCGATGCGGCTCGAGTAGCGGGCGCCTCAACGCGACGAATTATCTTCAAGCACATCTTGCCCAATGCAGTAGGTGTAATCATCGTCTCCGTTACTTTGTTGCTCTCTGGAGCGATCTTGCTTGAGACAGCTCTTTCATATCTTGGCTTTGGCGTTGTTCCGCCCGATGTTTCGCTTGGATTGCTCATTAATCAATACCAAGATGCATTTACAACCAGACCATTCTTGTTCTGGTATCCCGGTTTCTTCATCATCTCGATAGCGCTTTGTATCAACTTCATTGGAGATGGCCTTCGCGATGCCTTTGATCCGCGCCAAAAGCGCCGTATCACCAAGAAAGAGAAAGCGGCTGCGAAGGTTATGAAGCGAGAGAGCGTCTAGTCGTGAAACTAAAGAGCAAACAAACCAACGAGAGCTGCGAAAGCACAACCGCAGTAAGCAACGAGCCTAGAGCTGTGGTTCTGCCAAACGTGCTGGATTTTGTTGCCTCCGATTTTCTTTCGCTCATCGATTTTAATTCGAGCGATGTGTGCTGCAGCTCCCGAGTCGGATCGCGGGGAATCGGCAGCTTTGATTTCAAGGCTTCCGCGTTGTACTCCGCGAAGGTCTCCGGGATGAATTCTTCGATGTTGCGAACGAGAGGGTCCAACAGCAGCCCAGCAGCGTATTGGACCGTGTTTAGAGGCGAGCGTAAGGACGAATTTGGTCTCAATATCGATCACATCATCCCAATCAAGAACGATTGTGGAGAAGGGATTTTTGATTCCGACCCCGAGGTCGGTAAAGAGAATGCTTGGTCGTTGAATGCAGGCGTAAACAGAGAAGCTCAAGAAAATCATGATTGCTGCAAAGGCAACATTTGCGCTTGTGGAGTAATTGCTATCAGCGAACGCGGTGTAGAACATTCCGGCACAGAAAATGTAACCAAGTACCGTGTAAACGAGCGCGCCTCGCGCGCGAAAGACCTCCGCGTTACCACCAATTTGATGGAGTCTTCGATAGGGGTTATCGCTCATGAGTAAGCCGATCCTAAAGGTAGAGGATTTCTCAGTCGACTTCTGGGTAGATGGTGTTTGGTATCCAGCTGCGGTAAAGATGAACTTCGAACTTCATCCCGGAAAAGTTCTTGCAATCGTTGGCGAATCAGGTTCTGGAAAGTCGACGACCGCCCTTGGATTGATGGATTTGTTGGCAACTAATGCCAGAAGAAGCGGAAGCGTCCTTGTAAAAGATGTAGATATGATCAAAGCGAAGGGCTCAACTCTTCGTAAGTTCCGCGGTAAAGAAGTCGCATATATCTTCCAGGAGCCCATGACCGCTCTAAACCCGGTCTACACAATTGGATTCCAAATTGTAGAGACCCTGCGCAACCACTTTGATATGGGACCAAAGACTGCTCGCGAGCGCGCGGTCGAACTTTTAACGATGGTTGAAATTCCAAACCCAGAACAATCCTTTGATAAGTATCCACATCAACTATCTGGAGGCCAGCGTCAGAGAGCAATGATTGCTCAAGCGCTTGCTTGTGACCCAGGGTTACTTGTAGCAGATGAGCCAACTACTGCTCTTGATGTGACCATCCAAGCTGAGATTCTTGATTTGATGAGAAATCTTAAGACTCGACTTAACTCAGCGATTCTTCTCATCACCCACGATATGGGTGTTGTCGCAGATATGGCAGATGAAATCCTGGTCATGAAAGATGGACTTACGGTCGAACATGGGTCTGCGGATCAAATCTTCAATCGTCCCGCACACTCCTACACGAAAGAGTTGCTTGCGGCCGTTCCAAAGTTGGGTTCTTCCCGCAAACGTGAACTAAAGAGTGTTCAAGGTGCGACCCCGGTGATGAAGATGGAGAACGTCACCATTGAGTATCCAAAGCGCGGGCGGATTCCAGCATTCGTCGCGGTAAAGGACTTTTCACTAGAGATATACCCAGGTGAAATTGTCGGTCTTGTAGGTGAATCAGGTTCTGGCAAGACAACGGTAGGTAGAGCAGCGATCGGACTACTTCCAGTTAAATCTGGAAAGTTAGAGATTGTTGGAAAAGATATTACGAAAGCCTCTCAAAAAGAATTATTTCCTATCCGCCGCCACACCGGAATTGTCTTTCAAGATCCTGCTTCCTCACTAAATCCACGTCTTCCAATTGGTGAATCAATCGGTGAACCAATCTTCCTTGCCAAACTTGCTAAGGGTGAAGAGCTCAATCGAAAAGTCGAAGATCTTTTGGAGCAGGTTGAACTACCTCGCTCATATAGAAATCGCTTCCCACATGAGCTCTCTGGCGGACAGCGTCAGCGCGTTGGTATCGCCCGCGCACTTGCTCTCACGCCTGATCTATTAATCGCAGATGAACCGACCTCGGCGCTAGATGTTTCGGTCCAAGCGCGATTCCTTGATCTACTTTTAAATCTACAAGATAAATTGAAGTTCGCTTGCCTCTTTATCTCACATGATCTTGCTGTTGTAGATATCTTGGCGCACCGAATCGCTGTGATGCAGGACGGTAGATTGGTCGAAGTTGGAGATCGTGATGCGATTTTGAAGAACGCAAAAGATCCTTATACACAGAGGCTTATTGCGGCCGTTCCAGTCCCAGACCCAGAAGAGCAGAGGAAGCGCCGCGAGGCAAGGCTCGCAGCTAAATAAGCTTGGCTAAAAAACCAGCGTCCTTAGCTGAATTTGGGCTATCCCCTGAATGGGGATATATGCAACATCAAGACCCGATTCGAAATCTTTCAAGCGCTAACCAGTCCTGGGACGAGTTGGCTCAGAATCTGCCTAAGTATTTGATGGCCGAAGGATTTCGAAAGCGCGT
>CAZZIN010000023.1:6324-10687 GCA_964654425.1 uncultured Clavibacter sp.
GAAAAAGGCGTTGAGTGTGGAAATATCGCATTACTTCAATGTTTTCTCGGCGGCCAGGATGAGGAATGGTTCATCATCATCCATATCGATATAGAAAAGAAAGCCGGAGTGGCGCTCGAGGCGATTGAGTTTGCACAAAAAGCAGTGGTTGCAAATGATGCCGACGCGCTTGACATCGCACTTACGCAACTTCGTGATGGAATAAAGAGTATGTACGACGTCCTGGCAAGGATGCCCGAGAAATGCGATCCATATGTGTATTTCCATCGAGTGCGACCATACATTTTTGGCTGGCGAAATAATCCAGCCCTTCCTAATGGCGTCGTCTACGAGGGCGTCGAGGAACTCTCTGGTCGTGGAATGACTTATCGCGGTGAGACCGGTGCCCAAAGTGCGATTGTGCCAGCGCTTGATGGGGTGCTTGGAATTGAACACGAGCGCGATGAGCTACGGGATTACTTGATGGAGATGCGTGAGTACATGCCTCCTAAGCACGTTAAATTTATCGAAGCGGTGGAGGCAGGACCGAGCGTCCGTGAGTTTGTCCGAAAAGTGGGGCGAACTAAGACTTCTGAACTATTTAATCAATCTGTAGAACTCTTGGGCGACTTCAGGGCGATGCACCTTGAATATGCGGGGCAATACATCCACGCCCAGGCACAAAAGGCACCGGGTAACCCTTCTGCGGTAGGCACCGGTGGCACTCCATTTATGGTCTATCTGCGCAAGCATCGGGACGAAACTAAGTCCCAGACCATCACCAAATAGCTACTTGCTCGCCCTTCGGCATAAAGAGCGAATCGCCTTCTTTTACGCCAAATGCGGCATGAAATTCGGGAAGATTCTTGAGGATCTGATTACACCGAAATTCACCGGGGGAATGTGGATCAGTTGCGATTCTTACCTTCATCGCTTCGCTACGCATCTTTCCACGCCAAACTTGCGCATAACCAATGAAGAATCTCTGATCTCCCGTTAATCCCTCAATCACCGGAGCGCTCTTGCCACTAAGTGCGATCTTGTAAGCCTTGTATGCAATCGTTGCACCGCCCAAATCTCCAATGTTTTCACCGATTGTGAGCGCGCCATTGACATTTACATCCGGCGCTTCCTCCGGTGCAAGTGCGTTGTATTGAGAAATCAGATTTGAAGTCCGCATCTCAAATTCTTTGCGGTCTTCATCGGTCCACCAATTCTTTAGATTTCCATCACCGTCGTATCTAGATCCTTGATCATCAAAACCATGCCCAATCTCATGACCGATCACTGCGCCAATCCCACCGTAATTGACGGCATCATCAGCGTTAAGGTCGAAGAAGGGAGGTTGCAGAATCGCAGCCGGAAATACAATCTCATTCATTAATGGGTGGTAATAAGCATTAACGGTTTGCGGCGTCATCAACCACTCGCTTTTATCGACAGGTTTGCCAACTTTGCTGTATTCATAATCGCCACGGAACTTAGAGATGCGAGCGATATTTCCAACTAGATCGCCGCGTTTGATTTCAAGTTTTGAATAGTCGCGCCACTTATCGGGGTAACCAATTTTTGGAGTGAACTTTCCTAATTTTTCGAGCGCTTTCTTCTTAGTTTCCTCACCCATCCACTCAAGTCCATTGATACTTACGCGATAAGCCTCAATCAGGTTTGCGACCAGCTCGCTCATTCGGGCCTTTGCGGTAGGCGGGAAGTGGCGTTCTACATATAACTCTCCAACTGCTTCCCCTAAGGCCCCCTCAACCAAGGCGACGCCACGCTTCCAGCGCTCCTTTAGAACAGGGATTCCGGTCAGAGTAGTGCCGTAGAAGGCGAAGTTTTCATTTACAAATTTGCTACTTAAGTATGGAGCGGCACTTGAGAGTAAGTGCCAAGTTAGCCAAGAGCGCCACTTCTCAACTTCGAAGCGAGTGAGCATCTTTCCGAGGTTCTCGATGAAGTCTGGCTGGGCGATAACTACGCTTTCAAGGGCAACCATCGGCACTCCGGCGTTCTCGGCCCAGAGCCTCCAATTGAATTGGCCAATTAGAGCTTGAATCTCATTAAAGCTCTTCTTGTTGAAAGTCAGGACGGCATCTCTGCTTCTAACCGTGTCCCAATGGTGAGAGGCAATCTCAGTCTCGAGTTCGATAACGCGACGGGCATGAGCCGGCCCATCTTGAATTTGGGCGAGTTCAAACATCCGCTCGATATGAGAGATCAACTCGCTTCGGACCTTCTCATGCTTCTCTTCTCTGTAATAAGCCTCATCCGGAAGGCTCAAACCGCCTTGATAGATATAGCCGATATTTGTACTCGGATCAGAAGCGTCTGCAGTAACCCAACCATTGAAAAATCCGCCGAGGCCCCGTCCCTCAAATTCTCCAAGTGCTTTGGTGAAGTCATCTAGGCCCGTAATGCTTCTTGCTCGCTCCAGATCTTTTGCAATCGGATCTATACCAAGATCTTCGACTTTAGTTTCATCCATAAAGTCGTTGTAAAGATCAGCAATCTTCTTTGCACTAGCCCGAGCAGGTCCTTGAATTTCTCCATCACTCTTGGCTAACTCTTCGATGATGGCGCGGACGTTCTTCTCTGATTCATCGCGCAATTGATAGAAGGCGCCATCAGCGGCTCGATCTGAGGGGATCTCGGCTCTATCCAACCAAGCGCCATTTACATGGCGGTATAAATCGTCCTGGGGGCGAACCGATGCTTTGAAATTACCTTGAAAAATGCCGCTTTTTTCGCTCATTCCGCGACTTTAGCGCTCAACTTTCTAGTGAGCCAAATGAAGAGCGGGATGAATAGGACCGATATGACTGCAGCAGGGCCCCAACTAACTTCAGGGGTGACAAAAAGGCTTGCTGAAGGAAGCGCAGAATCAACGCTTGAGACCAGTAATCCAGCCGCGATGTTGTTGGCGGCATGCGCTCCTATTGCAAGGCCCATCGACTTATCCCGCATAGTCACCCAGGTCAACATGAAACCAGTCGATCCATATCCAATTATGGGTAGAGCGATATTTCCGCTTACTTCCGGGTTGGCGAGGTGGGGAAGGGCGAAAAGCAGGCCGCCTAGAGTCGAGATCACCCAGATCGGCCGCTTCCCATTTTCGAGGCGTTGCTGAATCCACCCGCGGTAGAAAACTTCCTCTGCGGTCGTCTGCATTGGTATGAGAAGTAGCGCGACCAAGAGATAGGGGAGGAACTTAGAGAGCTCAAAGGAATACTTGTAATCGGAGTTGTTCATGATGAAGTCAGGCAGGCTCGTTACAAGGATCAAGAGGAGCATTACAAGGGCCCCAAGACGTACCTCCCCAGCGAAATTGCGCTTCGAGCGGGTGAACAGTTCCTTGACTTTTCCTCTTAGGAAGAAGCGATGCAAGAGGATTGGGGCGGCTAGAAGCGGAATGAATGAGACTAGAACTGCGCTTGCGGCCTGCCAGGGTGCATAAGTTCGAACAGTCGCAAGACTTGCGTCATCTACTCCCGTTAGGGCTTCGAGGTCTAGGCCAAAGAATTCAGCCACGATAATCGTCAAAAGGCTGCCGAGAATTAACCAGCTGAACAAGATTATGAACGTGCCGAATATCCAGCGCCAGAGACTCGGGCGGTTTTGACTCGCCTCTAGATTCTCAGGCTCGCCCGGTAACACGTTCTCACTCATCACTCGTCGCTCTCAATCACACTTTTGCTCGTGGCCGAAGGTTAGTGGAATGCACCAGATAAGAATTGGAATTGGTTCAACTTTCAACTATTTCATTTTTCCCGTACCCTTTGCATATGCCTCCAAAAAAGAGCCAAACTCGCTGGCTTAACGCTAGGGAGATGAAGGCTTGGCGCTCTTACATAATCGCATCTCGAAGATTGCTTGAAGCGCTCGAAGTTGACTTGGCCGGACACGATTTATCAATGGCTGATTATGAAGTTATGGCTCAATTATCGGAGGCCCCGGGTCGCCGGATGCGTATGAGCGAATTGGCAGAAGTTGCGATGCTCTCTAAGTCAAGGCTCTCCCACCGGATGAAGGTGATGGAGAAGGCCGGTTGGATAAAGCGCGAGGAGTGCTCCGAGGATCGGCGTGGGTATTGGGCGGTTATGACCGAGAAGGGCTGGCGAGCGGTAGTGGCCGCGGCCCCTGATCATGTCGCGAGTGTGCGCAAGAGGTTTATCGACCAACTCTCTCCAAAGGAGCAGGAGGGCCTTACCTCAACTTTTTCGCACCTGACAGATGAGCTACGAGAGCAGTTCATCGAAGAGGGAAATTAGAGAGAAAGAGAAAAGCCCGGCGCATATGCAGCCGGGCTTTTTCTGTAATTCTGGCGCTAGATTACTTAGCAGCCTTCTTACGACGACGACGCTTTGGGGCAGCCTTTGCAGCAGCC
>CAZZIN010000024.1:0-9487 GCA_964654425.1 uncultured Clavibacter sp.
GGGAAGCACAAGAACTCCAGCCGCCGAAGTGTGTATTCGCCCCTGAGATTCTGTTTCTGGGACGCGCTGGACTCGATGAACTCCACCTTCAAATTTCAACTTTGAAAATGGCGCACTTCCCGGTTCAGCATTTCCACGCGCCTTAACGGCAACAGATACATCTTTATATCCACCCAAATCACTCTCAGTTGCGTCGATAATTTCAGTCTTCCAGCCCTGCTTCTCGGCATATCGGAGATACATACGTAGTAAATCGCCCGCAAAAAGTGCCGACTCATCGCCACCTGCTCCGGCCTTAATTTCAAGAATTACATCGCGATCATCATTTGGATCGCGTGGAAGAAGAAGTTCTTCGAGCGTTTCGCCAGCAGATTGAAGCGCTGATTCCATTGCTGGTATCTCTGCTGCGAATTCGGGTTCGGCTGCTGCAAGTTCTCGAGCAGCTTTTAAATCATCATCACACTTCTTATAGTTGCGATAGCCCGCAATGATTGGTCCGAGTTGGGCATAGCGTTTTCCAAGTTGACGTGCTTTTCCTTGGTCAGAGTGGATTGATGGATCAGCCATCTGCGCTTCAAGGCTTTCGTACTCCTTCAAGATTTCTGGCATCGATGCAAACCGATCGCCTTCTTGCTTCTTCATCGCTCAACTCCTCTCCCTTGTCGACCTAACTACCGTTCCCAAAACTCTCTGCTTACCTAAAACAGAGCGTTAAAAGAAAAGAGACCGCGCCCCGATAAACAGGTGCGGCCTCTCTTTAAAAAGCTACTTCTTGGTTGGTTTAGCCTTCTGAATACGCTCTTGGAACTTAGCTACTCGTCCACCGGTATCGAGGATGCGCTGCTTACCAGTGTAGAAGGGGTGGCAGACCGAGCAGACTTCAACAAAAAGTGAACCGGTCTCAATAGTGGAGCGAGTCTTGAAAGTCTCGCCACAGCCACAGGTAACTGTGGTCTCACCGTAATTTGGATGAATCTCGTTCTTCATTACTTCTCCTTAACTTATCTACTGGGTCCGAATTACTTTAGGTAGATCGGTGAACCAGCGGATGCGTAGGTTACCCGGGGCTTGGCTAAAGGGCTAATTCCCGTTCTGGTCGGGGCCGACCGTGGTCTTTTGGACCTGCATCAGGAATTCAACATTGGACTTAGTACCCTTCATCTTCTCAAGTAAAAGTTCGAGAGCTTGCTGCGAATCAAGGGCATGTAGGACTCGACGCAGCTTCCAGACAATATTCAATTCTTCTGGGCCCATAAGGATCTCTTCCTTACGTGTGCCTGAGGCATCGACATCTACTGCTGGGAAGATTCGCTTGTCGGCAAACTTGCGATCAAGTTTAAGTTCCATATTTCCAGTTCCCTTGAACTCTTCGAAGATAACTTCATCCATCTTCGAACCAGTTTCAACTAGAGCTGTTGCAAGAATTGTTAGCGAACCGCCATCTTCGATATTTCGGGCTGCACCAAAGAATTTCTTCGGTGGATACAAAGCTGCCGAATCAACACCGCCAGAGAGAATTCTTCCTGAGGCGGGCGCCGCGATGTTGTACGCACGACCTAGGCGAGTGATTGAATCAAGCAAGACCACTACATCGTGTCCAAGTTCAACGAGACGCTTAGCGCGCTCGATGGCTAATTCAGCAACGGAGGTGTGATCATCTGCAGGGCGATCAAAAGTTGAGGCGATGACTTCGCCCTTGACTGAGCGCTGCATATCGGTAACTTCTTCAGGACGCTCATCAACTAGGACGACCATGAGATGACACTCAGGGTTGTTGGTTGTAATTGCGTTTGCAATCGCTTGTAGCACCATTGTCTTTCCAGCTTTTGGTGGCGAGACGATAAGTCCACGTTGACCTTTACCAATTGGTGAGATCAAATCGATTACACGAGTAGTTAGAACATTAGGTTCAGTCTCAAGGCGTAACCGTTCTTGTGGGTAAAGCGGAATTAATTTGGAAAACTCCACCCGATCCTTCGAAGTCTCAGGATCCATCCCGTTTACGGTGTCAACGCGTACTAACGCATTGAATTTCTCGCGCCGCTCGCCTTCGCGTGGTTGACGTACTTGGCCTGTGACAACATCGCCTTTTCGAAGTCCGTAGCGACGAACTTGGTGGAGCGAGACGTAAACATCGTTTGGACCAGGTAAATAACCACCCGTGCGGATAAACGCATAATTCTCGAGAATATCTAGCAAGCCGCCGACTGGTAGTAAGACATCATCTTCAGAGATTGTTATCTCGCGTTCACGTCCCCTATCGCCACGATCTCCACGATCTCTGTGGCGGTCGCGACCCCGATCGCGGTCGCCCCGATCACGGTGGCGGTCACGACGGAAATCACGTCCATCGCGTTGGTAGGAGTTTTGCTCGCCTCCAGAATCATTACCGGAATTTTCCGAGCGCGGAGCATCATTTCTTGAATCAATGTTACTCGAGCTCTCCTCATTGGAATTATCGCCCTCGTCATTCATATTCTCATCCTCTTCTGAGTAGCGATTACGGCGCTGCAACCGTGCATTACGACGAGCTTCTCGCTCAAGCCTTGCCGCTTCTCTATTGGCGGCCTGCAAATCTGAGATTGCTTGCACTAAATCTTGCTTCTTCATATCGGCTGCTCCCTCGATACCGAGGTTTGCTGCGATCTTCTTTAGTTCCGGGAGAAGCAACGCAGATAGGTCGCCAGAATCTCGCCGAGCACGTGTGCTGGTTTCTGCCATTTATCTTTCTTTCTTTTCCATTTGTATTGGTTTAGTTCTCTGGGTTTATTGCTTTGATGCGGATTACACCTGTGGGACTTGCGAGGAATTATTTTTTATTAGCGCCTTGCAAGAATCAGATTTTTTATGAGACTCGGCTCGATTACCGCCGAACGATGAGAAATGTATCAGTGGGGCTGGCTAGGCCACAAATCGGGGGTAAATCAGGCGTTCGAGACCTCAACCCCGCTAGGTGATAACTCAACATCTAGGGCCCGGAATGACTCTCCGGCGCTCTTTACGATGTCATCATGTTCTGCAGTCGTGCTGTTATGAAGGACTAGGACGGTTGGCCCAGCCCCAGAGATCATTGCAGCGACACCGGCCGCTCTTAACTTATCGACTAGATCAACGGACCTAGCCATCCCATCGCGGCGATAACGCTGGTGGAGATGATCCTCGGTTGCTGCAAAAAGTAGATCTGGGCGTGATGTGAGTGCATGAACTAGCAAGGCGGCTCGACCGGCATTGATAGCTGCATCCTTATGAGAAACCGTTTCTGGCAACATCTTTCGGGCTTTCCCAGTTGAGAGTTGCGCATTTGGGATAAGTAAAAGAGCTCGGATTGATTGATCAACTGAGATTCGGGCGGCACATCCAGTTGGAACTCCAACTCGATTCTCGATCCAAGAAATCGTTGCACCGCCTAGCGCAGCTGCCGCAACATTATCTGGATGTCCCTCTAGATCTGTTGCAAGTGCTATTAAATCTTCATCTGTCATTAGAGACGATCCGGATAAGACTAGATTTCTAGCAAGGCTAAGTCCGCCAACAATTGCAGCTGCGGAAGAACCAAGGCCTCGGCCATGTGGAATCTGATTGAGCGCGCGAAGAGCAATTCCGCGGGGCTTGCCACCCATAAATTCAAAACCACGCATCATCGCTTTGATTACAAGATGCTTCCCGTCTTTCTTAATCTCATCGGCGCCCTCACCAGTGACATCCACATCAAATATCTCTTCATCCAGGATTTGAGCGATGTAGATATCTCTGATTTGTAGCGCCAACCCAAGTGCATCAAATCCAGGCCCAAGGTTGGCCGAGGAGGCAGGTACGCTTACTTGAATCGGCGTTGCTTTATAAGTGAGGCGATCTTTGAATCCGCGGGCCATATTTACGCCAATCCAATCACTTCTGCGGCGCGTTTAACATCAACTGGGATAACAGTCGGTGCCGGCGCTCCATCTAGAACCCATTGCACATCTTTCAAACCATTCCCAGTAACCGTTATGACGATTCGCTTACCGGTTGGCAATTTCTTTGCGCTCTTGTATTTAATCAATCCTGCAATTCCGGCAGCGCTTGAGGGCTCAACAAATACGCCTTCCTTAGCCGCAACCAATCGGTAGGCGCTAAGGATTTCCTCATCTGAGACCATATCGATTACGCCCTTTGATTCATCGCGTGCTGCATTCGCTTGTTGCCAAGATGCTGGGTTTCCGATGCGAATTGCCGTTGCAATAGTTTCCGGATTCTTCACGGGTTGCCCGCGCACGATTGGAGCTGCGCCTTCTGCTTGAAAGCCCCACATCTGCGGAAGAGTTTTTGATAACCCGTCGCGCTTGTATTCGAGATATCCCTTCCAGTACGCCGTTATATTTCCTGCATTTCCAACTGGAAGAGCGTGGATATCCGGTGCGAAACCAAGCGCATCTACAACTTCAAAGGATGCAGTTTTTTGGCCTTCAATTCGAAACGGGTTTACTGAATTAACCAGCGAGACTGGATATCTCTCAGAGAGCTGGCGAGCAAGAGTCAAACAATCATCAAAATTTCCATCTACTTGAAGCAGTTTCGACCCATGTGCGATTGCTTGCGCTAATTTGCCCATTGCAATCTTTCCTTCTGGAACCAAAACGACTGGCGTCATTCCAGCCTTCGTTGCGTAAGCAGCTGCGCTCGCACTTGTATTTCCAGTCGAAGCACAGATAACTGCCTTTGCACCAACTTCGGCAGCTTTAGAGATAGCCATAGTCATTCCGCGATCTTTGAAAGATCCAGTTGGGTTTGCGCCTTCAAATTTCAACCAGACTTCGTTATCCAACATCTCGGAGAGAACACATGCATATATGAGAGGCGTGCCACCCTCATTCAACGTGACGACTGGGGTGCTCTTACTTACTGGAAGTCGGTTTCGATACTCCTCAATCACGCCGCGCCATTGGTGGGCGCCTTTGGATTTACCGAATAACTTCACGCGCGCGCACCTTCGACCCTAAGCACGCTCTCTACGCTCTTGACCGCATCGCTCTTCGCGAGATCTGCGACGGTATTGCTTAGAGAACCCTCCGTTGCAGTATGTGTCATAACAATTAATTCTGCGGAATCGCCCCGTCCGGATTGGCGTACCGTTTCAATCGAAACTTTATTGGCGGCAAAGATTTGGGCGACCGCTGCAAGAACTCCCGGTCGATCATTAACATCTAGACGAATCAGATATCGGGTTAGGACGCTACCGCGGTCCGCCGGCTTTAATTCAGCATAATCGCTCTCGCCATGACCCGAGCCACCTCTCGTCATATTGCGAGCAATAGCTATCAAATCTCCTAATACGGCGCTGGCAGTCGGCGCTCCGCCAGCACCGCGGCCGTAAAACATCAACTCACCGGCTGATTCGGCCTCGACGAAGATTGCATTGAAAGCATTTCGAACCGCTGCTAGTGGATGCTGCCTCGGAAGTAGCGTTGGCTGAACTCGAACACTCACTTTATCTTTATCAGTTAGCTCAGCTATCGCAAGAAGCTTGATTACATGATCAATATCGCGAGCGACTTGGATATCACGCGCCGATATTTTTGTTATCCCCTCAGCGCTAACTTGATCGATTGTTATACGAGTATGGAAAGCAAGTCCGGCGAGTATCGCTGCTTTCGCTGCCGCATCAAGGCCATCAACATCAGCGCTTGGATCTGCTTCTGCAAATCCCAATTTCTGTGCCTCTTTAAGGGCGGTTGCAAAATCACTTCCCGCTTCATCCATTTTGGTAAGAATGTAATTTGTGGTGCCATTAACGATACCCATAACGCGGTGCACATGATCGCCCACGATTGATTCACGCAATGGGCGCAATATCGGAATCGCTCCACCTACAGCGGCTTCGTAATAAAGATCAACGCCGTTCTTATCGGCGGCCTCAAATAGTTCTGCGCCATGCTTTGCCAGCAATGCCTTATTTGCGGTAATTACAGATTTGCCACTTTTGATGGCGCTCAAAAGTAATTCGCGTGCTGGATCGATTCCACCCATAACCTCAATCACAATGTTTATTTCCGGGTCGTTCACAACAATTTTGGCATCCGATGTAAGGGCGCCCTGCGGGATGTGCTCTCGCTTAATTGCAAGGTCACGAACTGCGACTTTTTTTAACGTTAAATTTGCGCCAGCGCGTGCTGCGAAATCACCGGAGTCCTCACTTAATAGCCGGGCGATTTGTGAGCCGACGACGCCGCATCCAAGCATTCCGACGCCGATTTCCCGCTTGCTTACGCTCACTTCGCCAGCTCCGATCCGCTCGCAGACTCACCATTTAACTTGGTGGGTGCTTCAACAACGTCCAAGGCTAGAAGGTCAGACTCTCTTTCGCTTCGAACGATGGTGCGCGCCGTGCCATCAACCACGCTAATTACTCCTGGTCTTGGAACATGGTTGTAGTTGCTAGCCATGCTCCGTCCATAAGCTCCAGTTGCAGGTACTGCAATCAGATCGCCGGGAGCGATATCGCTAGGAAGGTCAATTTCATTTATGACGATATCGCCAGTCTCGCAATGTTTCCCGACAATCCTGCAATTGCGCACTTTTGCATTTGATTGTCGGTTAGCAATCTCGGCAGAGTAGACGGCGCCGTAAAGCGAGGTGCGGATGTTGTCACTCATTCCACCATCTACAGATACATAAAGTCGTGTATTTCCATTTTCTAGCCTTACCTCTTTAGTGGTACCCACTGTGTATAGCGTGAGCATTGACGGCCCGATTAGCGCACGCCCTGGTTCGATTGAGATCTTTGGAATTGATATGCCAACACGTGCAGATTCTGCGAAAATTAAGGTTTTCACGGCCGCTAGGAATTCTTTTGCAGTTAAAGGTCGATCGCTCTCTCTGTAAGCAATTCCGACACCACCGCCGATATTGAGCGACTCAAGCTCACTTCCGAATTCGGATTTATAGCGGGCTAAGAATTCAATCAGGCGCGATGCGCTAGCTTTAAATGCATCGGTTGCAAAAATTTGCGAACCAATATGACAGTGCACGCCCACTAGGTTCAAACTCTCATGTTTAGTAACGCTTAGGAGAGCGTCCCAAGCAGCGCCGGTTGCAATCGAGAAACCAAATTTCACATCTTCATGTGCAGTCGCAATGTATTCATGGGTGTGAGCCTCAACGCCCGGGTTTAGGCGCAGCGCAACACTTTGAATACGATTCTTTGAATGCGCAATCCTTGCTACTCGCTCAATCTCCTGTAGAGAATCAAGGACGATCACACCGACGCGATAATCAATTGCAGCCGAGATTTCGCGTTCGGACTTGTTGTTTCCATGCATCTCAATTCGCTCACCCGGGAATTTAGCAGCGCGTGCTACAGCTAGTTCGCCGCCCGTGCATACATCAACTCCAATTCCTGCCTCGTTGATCATCTTGGCAACTTCAATCGAGATGAAGGATTTCGCTGCGTAATAAATCTCGCCAGCATTCGCGCCAAATGCGCCCTTGAATTCGTTTAGCCAATTTGCAATTCGCGCCTTGAAATCGCTTTCATCCAATACGAAAATCGGGGTTCCATATCGATTAGCGATATCACTTACCTTGCAGCCGCCAACCTCAAGTTCGCCAGCAGTGCGTTTCGTTTTATCCGACCAGATCGAAACCATCGCTACATCCGATCCGGCGCAGTAACGCCAAGTAGGGAGAGCCCATTAGATATTGTCTGACGAGTAGCCTCACAGAGCGTAGCTCTCGTTGAATGAATCGGTGCTGGACTCTCTTCGCCCATCGGTAAGACTCGACAATCGCTATAAAAACCATGATAAAGCCCGGCAAGTTCCTCGATAAAGCGAGCGACTCGATGAGGTTGGCGGAGTTCAGCGGCGCTACGGACCACTTCGGGATATTGCGCTAATCCACCCAATAATTCGCGCTCACGTTCATGGGTCAATAACTCTGGATTGTATTGCGCATCTCCAAACTTAACTCCTAATTCCTTTGCATTGCGAAGCACGGCGGCAATTCGTGCATGGGCGTATTGAACGTAATAGACCGGATTGTCATTGGTGCGCCGCTTTAGTAAATCAATATCAAGCACCATCGGCGTATCGACTGGATATCGGATTAAGGTATAGCGAGCAGCATCTACCCCGACCTTCTCGACTAATTCTTCGAGGGTGATAATTGTCCCAGCGCGCTTTGAGAGTTTTAATTCAACGCCGCCTTCCATAATCTTAACTAGTTGGCCGATCAGAACGTGAATGTTGTACTCCGGATCATCACCAGCGCACGCAGCAGTCGCCTTCAATCTTCCAACATAGCCATGATGATCAGCGCCCAACATGTAGATACAAATATCAAATCCGCGTTCGCGCTTATCAATGTAATAGGCAGTATCGGATGCAAAGTATGTCAATTCGCCGCCCGACTTGACTAGAACTCGATCTTTGTCATCGCCAAAGTCAGTTGTACGTAACCAAGTTGCTCCCTCAGACTCGAAGATGTGCCCTTGCGCCTTGAGTTTTTTAAGTGATTTTTCAAGCGCATCGCCTGAGTGAAGCGAGCGCTCCGAGAACCAAACATCAAAGTGAGTCCCAAAATTGTCAAGCACATCTTTCTGCTCTTGAAGTTGTAGCGAATACCCAGCTTCACGAAATGCGACGATTGATTCGGCTTCGGTTAACTGCTTATATTCAGGGTGCTGGGCGAGGATCAATTTCGCTAAATCATTTATGTATTCACCCTGGTAACCATCTTCCGGTCTCTCTTCTCCAAGGGCTGCGGCGCGAATTGAGGCGCCGAATAAATCCATCTGATTCCCACGATCATTTATATAGAACTCGCGCGTTACCTTCGCACCCGCAGCTGCCAAAACTCGCGCAAGCGCATCACCAACGGCAGCCCAACGGGTATGTCCAAGATGCAATGGGCCAGTTGGATTAGCGCTAATGAATTCAAGATTGATTCGCAGACCACTTAAAGCACTTCCCTCGCCGAACTTCTCGGCTTCAGCCAAAATTCGAGTGACAATCGCGCCTTGACTTGATTTATCGAGAGTTATATTTATAAAGCCTGGACCTGCAATCTCTACCTTTGCGATTCCCTTACTCTGTGCAAGGCCCGCACAAATCTGTTCTGCGATCTGGCGAGGTGGGCGGCCTTCACTCTTTGAAAGAGCTAGCGCAATCGAACTTGCATAGTCGCCATGCTCGCGATTCTTCGGTCGCTCAAGCGGAACCTGTTCGGCGCTAAAAGAGTTGGCTACATCCCCCACAAGTTTTCCCTGAGAGATTTCCGAGGCAACCACGCTCGCAATAGCGGCCGCTATAAAGGCAGCCGGATTTGTTAGATCTATATTCTCGGGAACGGGATTCGCTGGTGATGACACCCTGCTAAGGGTACTGAAGAGGGCCTCTTTCAAGGCTTCTACTTTTTACCTAATCGTTATAAGAGCCTGCTCATATAACGATACTCAGGGTTTCCATAACCCTCCCTGAGGAGTAGTTTCGCCTCGACTCAACGTACGAGT
>CAZZIN010000025.1:0-3721 GCA_964654425.1 uncultured Clavibacter sp.
CGATTTCGGGAATCACCACGAGAACTACGGCGCCAAGCATGCTACCTAGGAGGCTAGTGACGCCAGCCAGAATCGCCCCCGTAATGATTGTAAATGAGAGGCTGAGCGGGAAGGCGCTCGGGGCGACGATGCTAATCATTCCCAATAGGGCCCCGGAAAGGCCTGCTACCCCGGCGCTTATGGTGAAGGCCAAGACTTTGGATTGGGCGACATTAACCCCACATAAAGCGGCTGCAGTCGGATTAGCCCTAAGGGACTTCCAAGTCCGTCCAAATCTACTATTGAGTAGATTCCTAAGTAAGAACATCGCGATTAGGACTACGAAGGCCGCAATCCAGAAGAACCATTTGTAAAGAGTGAACTCTTCACCGAATCTCGTCGGTGGCATTCCTGCGTCATAGACAAGTCCAGTCTCACCACCAAGGAATGAAAATTGGTTAGCCAGAGTCGGTAGTCCGACTGCAAGTGCCAAAGTTGTTCCGGCTAGATACGGGCCAGATAAACGACCTGCAGCAAAACCAAGTATGAATCCAAATCCGGCTGAAACCATGACGGCGACAAGAAGTGTGAACCAAAATGGAGATTGCCAATAAGTTTGTGAGAGCGCTGCTGCATAAGCTCCAAATGCAAGAAATGCGCCATGGCCAAGGGAGACTTGTCCTGAGTAACCGGTCAATAAAATGATTGAGGCAATAGCAAGAGTAGTAATTGCAATCGTTGCACCCTGATAGACGCGAAGTTCATCGACTCGATCTGCGACGAGCAGAAGTACCCATCCAAATATTACGAAGGCGATGAATGCTTTCTTGGTCGAGAGCTTATGCACTGCGCACCTTCTTATTTCCCAATATTCCATTTGGTCTAACTATGAGCGAGATGATTAGAACCACAAATATGGATGGGAATACGAGCGATGTTCCTACGTAGTTGAGAACAAATGAAACACCTAGACCAAGTACGAGCCCACCTAGGACCGCACCGGGCAAACTTTCTAGTCCACCAATTACTGCGGCTACGAATCCAAATACGAGTAGAAGATCTAACGAGTTTGGCGAAAGGATCGTAGTTGGAATAACCAATACGCCAGCAATTGCTCCAGCAACGCCAGCAAAGATCCATCCGAGCGTGCGAATAGGACCAACTCGAATTCCCGCTAATCTCGCAATTTCAGGCTGGAAGGCAGCAGCACGAAGAGAAAGTCCGATATCGGTACGTTGGAAAATAATCGAGAAGATCACCATAACAATTACAGTGGCCAGAATTATCAGTACATTTAAGCGAGAAAATGGAATTGATTCCCCGGCAAGAACGAAATTATCAGTAGAGACTGGGGAGTAGAAACTTCGGAAGTCATTGCCCCAAATCATTCCTACGATACTTCTAATCACTCCAAGTAGGCCAAGTGTGGCAATCACGGGTGCGAGCGCTGCGACCGGGCCTTCGTCGACATGTCTAAAAAGAGTGCGCATTAGGAAATACTCGACACCTGCCCCTAATAGTGCGCCAGCAATTACAGCAAAAAGTACCGCCAGCCAGAAAAGTCCCGTCCGTGTGACAATTTCATAGGCAATGTAAGTCGTAACTATCGCTTGACCCGCTTGCGCGAAATTAACTACTCGCGTTGAGCGCCAAACGAGAACAAGTGCCAAAGCCATCAGGCTGTAAATGGATCCTAAAGTGAGTCCAATCAGAAGCGTTCCCAATAGATTTCTCATTTAGTACCCCAAATAAGCCGACTTGAGAGCTGGATCCTCAAGTAGCTCTTTCGCATCTCCGGAAGCGACCAGCTCGCCTAGATTCAAAATCACTCCAGTATCAGCAATTTCAAGTGCGCTAGTTGCATTCTGTTCGACAAGGACAACGGTCAAATTCATACTTTTCTGGAGATTCTTTATCGCAGTAAAAATCTGTTCAATGATTAAAGGAGCAAGCCCTAACGAAGGTTCATCGAGCAGAAGAAGTTTTGGTCTAGAAACCAAGGCGCGACCAATAGCTAGCATCTGTCGTTCGCCACCAGAGAGAGTGTTAGCGCTCTGGGACATGCGCTCGCCCAATCGAGGAAAGAGTTCTACCGCCTCCTTGATTGCCTTCTCAGTACCACTCTTATCTCGCCGCCATAGACCACCAATTACCAAGTTCTCTCGCACAGTTAGTTCTGGGATTACAGACTTACCTTCAGAGACATGCGATATTCCTCTTCTAACTAGATCCTCGGGGCGTTTGCCCAAGATATTTCGATCGCGCCATGTTGCGCTGCCATCTTCTTGGCTCTTTAATCCAGAGAGCGTACGTAGAAGGGTGGTCTTACCTGCTCCGTTTGCACCAATAATTGCTGCAAGTGAGCCTTCTTGAACTTCAAAACTAATATCTCGTAAAGCCTTTATCGCGCCATGGCTCACACTTAAGTTATTTACAACTAGAGCGGTCACTTTGTATCCGCCTTCTTTGAGCCCAAGTACGCAGCGATAACAGCCGGACTATTTCGAACTTCATCTTTACTGCCCGAAGCAATCAACTCTCCAAAGTTGAGTACCGATATCCGATCACAGATAGACATCACGACATCCATATGATGTTCGACGATGATTATTGAGGTGTGGCTCTTTATATTTCTAATCAATCCATTTAGCCATTCAATATCTTGTGGACCCAAACCTCCGGCTGGCTCATCCAAAAGAAGTATTTTTGGATTGCTGACTAGCGCTCGTGCAATTGAAACTCGTTTTGTATCCGGATAGGCGAGCGTATCTGCGCGCCGGTCTGCCAAGCTTCCCACATAAACACGTTCTAGCGCAGATTGGGCAAGTTCACGGAGATGATCCTCATCTTTTTCAGCAAAGCCAAGGAATGATTGAACAAGACCCGCTCTCGCAGAGTGCTGCGCTCCCATCATTACATTCTCAAGAACAGTTAGATCCGGGAATAGTCCGACACCTTGCAAAGTCCGCGCGATTCCATTTGTGACTAATTGATACGGCTTAAGCCATCTGGATTTTCTACCGTAAAGTTCTAATGAACCACTTGCAGGTTCTACTAATCCAGATAAAGCATTGAATACCGTCGTCTTACCAGCGCCATTCGGGCCAATTAAGCCGAGAACCTCACCTTGGTGAAGATCAATATTCACATTCGATAGCGCTTTTAAGCCCCCGAAATTAACGGAGAGATCGCGAATAGAGAGGACTCGCTCAGCCGAAGTCATCTTTGAATTCGCTCCTCGATCTGCCTTAGTTGATGAAAACTCGTGGAACTCTTGCTCCGATTCGCGTCACAATCTCATAATTAATTGTGCCGCAAGCCTTAGCCCAAGCGTCGGCAGTGTAGCCGGCTACTCCTTCACTGCCAATGAGATAAGCCCATTCGCCAGCACGTGCAACCGAATCGTTACCCAAATCAACTACAAATTGATCCATTGAAACTCTTCCAATAATCGGCGCTTTCAGGTTACCGACAAGTACGCCAGCTGATGAACTTGCATTACGTGGCACTCCATCTGCGTACCCCATTGGAACAACGCCAAGTTTTGTATCTTGCGATGTAATTGCTGTTCCACCGTAGCCGACCTGAGAACCTGCTGGGACATTCTTCACAAGATGAAGCTGTGAACGTAATTTCATGACTGGCTGCAAAGTAAGTTTCGTTGAATCACCCATGGTTTCGATATCAGGAGAAAGTCCGTACATCGAGATACCAAGTCGCACAAGATCAAAGTGTGATTTTG
>CAZZIN010000025.1:3821-9176 GCA_964654425.1 uncultured Clavibacter sp.
CGCGACATGCCAGTATCAACTTCCAAGTGAACTCGAACTCTCTTGCCAACTTTTGTCGCAGCAGCTAGAACTCTTTCGAAGTGATCCATAGAAGGGATTGCCAAATCAATCTCATTATTGATTGCAGATTCAAAATCATCGTTTACCGGCGTAAGCCATGCGATTATCGGTGCCGAAACTCCTTCATTTCGAAGGGTTAGCGCCTCTTCAAGTAGAGCCGTGCCTAGCCAAGTCGCTCCAGCATTTAACGCTCGCCTTGCAACAGGAACGAGACCATGTCCGTACGCGTCGGCCTTTACCACCGCTAGCCCAGCAGATTTTGTACCCGAAAGCAGTCGTCTCACATTTCTTTCCAGCGCCGCCAAGTCGATTAATGCTTCAGCTCTATTCATAGAAATGCCTTAGGAAGGTTGCTTTTCTGAGGGGATGAAGCGGTCGATTGCGACAACCAAGACAAGTATTGCTCCACCGAGGAACATTCCACCAAGCAAATCGGTAAACCAGTGCGTATTGCGAATTAGAGAAGCAAAGCAAACCAATACAGTCATGACACCAACTAACCAATAGAGCCTTAACCCCTCAAAGGGGGCACGATGCGTATATCTAAAAATGATGTAAGCGAAGAGTCCCCAAGTAACAAGTGCATTGGCAGTATGACCACTTGGGTAAGCCATCCCATCGGTGAACATACATACATCAAAATCTTCCCGAGCTTTGCAACGACCAAAACCAATCTTTGCAGCTCCGACAAAGATGTTTAGCGAAATCAGGGAGAGAATCGATAGGTTGAGCGGACGCCACGATTTGAAACGTCTTCCAATCAATATTGCTGTTACCAAGAGTATTAGAGCTGTGACCCAACGTAATCCGAGATCGTCCAACCTAAGGACAACAAACTCGCCAAGTCCCTTTAATTCGGGTCGCTTTAGATCAGCGAAGAATTGATCAACTCGCCAGAGCGCTCCCTCAAAAATTACATCTAACGTCACAAGAATGAAAGCTAGAAAGAGCGCAATCGCCCAACGAAGGGCAACCGTCATATCGCGACGACGAATTTCAAGACGTTGGTCGACAACGTCATCAAAACTCTTTGTCATTCGACTGTTACCGATTTAGCAAGATTTCTAGGCTGATCGACATCATTACCTCTTGCTACCGCCATCTCGTAGGCAAATACTTGAAGGGGCACGATTGATAGCAGCGGTTGTAATAGCTCTTCGCATTCCGGGATTCGAATTAAGTTCGGGAGATCGAGCTTGTGGCTCGGGTCTGCAATAGCAATCACATTTGCACCACGAGCACGTACTTCTTGAATATTGCTACGCATCTTCTCGGCAATCTCACTTGCCGCCGGTGGCAAAATAGCAATGACCGGAGTGCCGTTATCAATGAGGGCAATCGGACCATGCTTTAGCTCTCCGCCGGCAAAGCCTTCGGCATGCATATAGGCAAGCTCTTTTAGTTTCAATGCACCCTCTAAAGCGGCTGGGAAACCAACGTGTCGGCCTAAGAAAAGCACTGAGGTCGAATCCTTATATCCACGCGTCATCTCACGAAGTGGTTCAACCGTCTCAAGAATCTCTTCAATCTTATTTGGTAATTCCAAAAGTTCAGTAATTAATTCTTTTATGCGCGACTTCGTTAACGAAGCACTCTTGCTAGCAATATGAAGAGCCAATAAATGAAGCACGACAACTTGAGTCAAGAGCGCCTTTGTCGATGCAACTGCGATTTCCGGTCCAGCATGGGTGTAAAGCACAGCATCTGATTCGCGCGGAATCGTGGAGCCGATTGTGTTACAGATTGAAAGTGTTTGTGCGCCGAGAGATTTTGCATGACGAAGCGCCATCAAAGTATCCATAGTCTCTCCGGATTGAGAGATTGTTATGACTAAAGTCTTTGAAGTTAATACTGGATTGCGATATCGAAACTCGGATGCAAGTTCAACATCGACCGGGATTCTTGCCCACTCCTCAATTGCATACTTTCCAATTAATCCAGCGTGATAAGCGGTCCCGCAAGCAAGAATCAAAATACGATTGCAATCTAGGGCAAGACCTTCTAATTCCTTAAGCTCGATTGAATCAGAGTTCGGGAACCTACCGAGCAATGTATCGGCTACCGCTTTCGGTTGCTCATAGATCTCTTTAAGCATGAAGTGCTGGAAGCCCCCGCGTTCGGCAGCCTTCGCATCCCAAGTAATCTCATATTCCTTAGGCTTTATTTCTTTACCTTTTAGGTCAGTCACTAGGACTTTCTCATTTGTAACTTCGACGACTTGATCCTGGCCAAGTTCCAACGCCTTCTTCGTATGGGTAATAAAGGCCGAAACATCGGAGGCTAGGAAGTTCTCCCCAACACCAACTCCCACTACTAGCGGCGAATTTCTTCGTGCACCAACAATCAATTCTGGGCGATCTGCATGAATGGCAAGGAGTGTGAAGGATCCACGCAGGCGGGCGCAAACTCTTCTCATCGCAGCCGCTAGATTTCCGGTTGACTTAAATTCATCACCAAGAAGGTGTGCTACTGATTCCGTATCGGTCTCTGATTTGAATTTATGGCCGCGGCGCTCAAGCTCTTCCTTTAGCTCAACATAGTTTTCGATAATTCCGTTATGGATTACTGCCAACTTCCCACTTTCATCAAGATGTGGGTGCGCATTCACATCGGTGGGCCCACCATGAGTTGCCCAGCGCGTATGTCCGATTCCGCCATGTGCAGTTGAGTAATCACTCTTCAAAGCGTTCTCGAGATTAACGAGTTTTCCAGCCTTCTTTTCAACAACTAACTTTTCACCAGTTTTAATTGCGAGAGCGACGCCTGCGGAGTCATAACCGCGATACTCAAGCCGTCGCAACCCTTCAATTACTCGTGAAAGGGCGGGGTTAGGACCGGTGTAGCCGACGATCCCACACATTTGAAATCTCCCTTACAGCGCGAGTTCTGATTTTACTAGCGCTGCGAGCGATGAAGCGAATCCCTCCGCCTTTTCTTGGCTCTGGGCCTCAATCATCACCCGAATCACAGGCTCGGTGCCGGAGGCGCGCAAAAGTACTCGACCGCTAGCTCCCAATTCACTTTCAATCTCAGCAACTCTTTTCGAAATTGCTTTATTGGAATTGAGTCGAGACTTATCTACACCTTTTACATTGATCAAGATCTGGGGATAACGTTGCATAAAGGCAGCCAACTCTTTTAGCCTCTTCTTTCTTCTTACGACCTCAGAAATTAAGTGAAGCGCAGTCAAAATCCCATCTCCGGTAATGCCAAACTTTCGCATAATCACGTGTCCAGATTGCTCACCACCTAACATGTGGCCCTCTTGCAACATCTTCTCAAGTACATAGCGATCACCTACTGGTGTTGCTACAAATCCAATTCCACGCTTTTCCAGAGCACGAATCAATCCCAGATTCGTCATTACTGTTCCCACAACCTTCTTTGTAGGTAGCTCGGTGTGATCTGCCAAGATTCCTAAGATGTGATCGCCATCTACAACGTTTCCCTCGTGATCAATGGCTAAGACTCGATCCGCATCGCCATCATGCGCAATTCCAAGATCTGCACCTTCGCTTTTTACCTTTGAGATGAGATTTTCTAAATGAGTCGAGCCACAATTCTCATTGATGTTCATCCCATTCGGTTGATCAGAGATCGCAAGAACTTCTGCACCGGCTCGCCTTAAGACTTCTGGCGCTACGAATGAGGCTGCTCCATTTGCACAATCAACGACGACTTTCAAGCCCTTAAAGTCAGAATGGATAGTTCCAAGCAAGTAATTGATGTAAAGCTCTCGCGCACTCTCATCAACAGATATTGCCCCGCGATTCCCATTCGGATTCCAAGGCTTTCCAAGTAGCGCCTCTATTTGGGCTTCTACCGAATCTGCGAGTTTGCGCCCATCTCGAGCAAAGAACTTGATGCCGTTGTCACTCGCCGGATTGTGCGAAGCGCTGATCATGACGCCGAGGTCTGTGCCTAGCGTTGTAACGAGAAAGGAGACAGCCGGTGTGGGTAAAACCCCCACGCGTAGAACATCTACTCCGGATTCAGATAACCCATTAGCGATTGCTTCCTCAAGGTAGCTACCGGACTCTCTAGAGTCTTGAGCAATAACTGCTTTTGGTTTGTGGCCAGCAAATTCGCCTAGATCTGTGAGGACATGTGCCGCAGCAACCGCGAGATCGTGGGCTAACTCTTTGGTGAGATCAACGCCAGCTACGCCTCGGACACCATCTGTGCCGAATAGGGCCATAACCCAAACGCTAGAGGATTAGCGCTTGCTGTACTGGGAGCGCTTACGGGCTTTCTTCAAGCCGTACTTCTTACGCTCAATTACACGTGGATCACGTGTTAGGAACTTGGCTTTCTTGAGAGCTGGACGGTTTGCATCAGTATCGATCGCATTAAGAGCGCGAGCAACGCCAAGGCGAAGAGCGCCTGCTTGGCCAGAGATTCCGCCACCATCGATACGCGCAATAACGTCGTACTTACCTTCTGCTCCAACAGTGCGAAGTGGCTCAGAGATTGATTGCTGGTGGACCTTGTTTGGGAAATATGCTTCAAGAGTCTTCTCATTAACAGTCCAACGACCAGAACCTGGGACAAGTCGAACACGAGCAACCGCTTCCTTACGACGACCAACACCGGCGCCTGGGGCAATTACCGCAGCGCGGTTGGTTGCACCGGCAGGAGTGCTAGAGCTAAATGCAGTTGTTGTCTCGTTCTCTGACATCATCATCCTTTACTTGCCTAACTTGGTTTGATCTACTTGGGTGAAAACATATGGGATTGGGGCCTGTGATCCATGTGGGTGGTTCGGACCGGCATAGACCTTTAGCTTTGAAGCCATCTGCTTACCGATTGAATTTTTTGGAAGCATTCCCTTAACTGCTTTTTCAACAGCGCGAGTTGGGAACTTTTCCATCAACAATACGTAATTGCGCTCAGTGAGACCGCCTGGGTATTGGGAGTGTTGGTATGCAATCTTCTCAGTCATCTTGCCACCTGTTAGAACAACCTTGTCGGCATTGATCACGATTACAAAGTCGCCCATATCCATATGTGGGGCAAAAGTCGGCTTGTGCTTTCCGCGGAGCAAGGTTGCAGCATGGCTAGCGAGGCGTCCAAGGACAACGTCGGCTGCATCAATGACGTACCACTTACGCGCAACATCGTTAGGAGATGGAGTAAAGGTACGCACGGCAAACTCGCTTTCTTTCATACTTCTTTATTTGGTCCGCTCCACAAGCAGCGGAGGCAGAAGGAGGAGGCTACCCGCCCCTCTCGGGAGGGTCAAAATCAGTGGTTCCAAACGGGCTCAGGGCTCTCATAGACCTGGCCCTCGGCCCC
>CAZZIN010000026.1:0-8943 GCA_964654425.1 uncultured Clavibacter sp.
TGCATATGCCTAGATTACCGCCAAACTACGCCAGTTAATTCCTCACTCACGCTCCATAGATTTGTTGCCAGCGTTTGATCATATGCAATAGCACGAGCACGGACTGCACGAGGAAATCCGCGCATCTCCATAAATCCATCTGGGCCAATAAATGATGCGCCATAAAGGTCCGGAAATGTTGCTGCGCAAAGAGTTGGTAGCGCGCCTCTTGAAGCAGATTGTGCAACGATGCCATTCATGAAGGCAGTCGCACGCTCTTCCCAAATATTTCCGCGGACTTTTGGTCCAACGCTTTGTAGATTTGTATTTGAATAACCGGGATGTGCAGCAAGCGCTTTGAATCCCCAATTATTTGCCATGGATCTACGCTCTAACTCAAAGGTAAATAAAAGATTCGCTAACTTACTTGCTCCATACGCGCCCCACGCAGAATATTCATTTCGCCCTAAACAAATATCCCTAATGCTTGCGATTGAAGAGTCTGCAAAGCTACCCATTCGGTGTGCTTGGCTAGAGATTGTAACGACTCTCGACTTAACTCGGTCTCTGATTAAACCGGCAAAAGCAAAGTGACCTAAATGATTTGTACCCATCTGCATCTCAAAATCATCTTTAGTTTTGGTCAGTGGGATAGCCATAATTCCTGCATTTAGGATCAAGACATCAATCTCATAATCTAAGTTTCGTGCGGCTTTACGTACGCTCTCTAAGTCAGCTAGATCAAGTTGGAGAATCTCAATTCGGGAAGTTGAGATCTCTTTTTTTACCGCTTCGGCTTTCTCAATTGATCTCGCTGCAATCGTTACTTTTGCACCTACCCGGGCCAACTCGCGAGCCGCCTCTTTGCCAATCCCGCTAGTTGCTCCAGTAATCAGAAATTGCTTTCCTTCCAGGCTCGGCAAATCTTGAGCGCTCCAGCGGGATGGGATTTTCTGCAGAGGAAGACCTCTACCGTTACTTTCGCGTGTATCACTCATAGATTTTCCATTTCCCTTGGATGATTAAGTGGAGCTAAGGGGACTTGAACCCCTGACCCCCTGCATGCCATGCAGGTGCGCTACCAGCTGCGCCATAGCCCCTCGAACAGACGCACCTTACAACAATTACGCTCCGCTTTCTTCTCCGTATATCGGTTCAGGAAGTGAGCCAGCATTATGTTCTACAAGTATCCAGCCTGGTCGATGGCGACCTCGTTCAAGAATCGACCATGATGCATTTGATAAACCGCCAATAGTTGACCATTGATTCATAGGAAGTCCTAGCAATTTACCAATCACGATTCGCGTCGTGCCTCCGTGCGTGACGACAACAAGGGTTGAAATTTCATCGGTGAGTGCGCGCTCAATTGCACTCACCGCTCGCGCAGCAATCTCACTTCTTCGCTCTCCAGTCTCGCCGGCTGGTTCATCATTACCATCTAGCCAATTTACGAATCGATCAAAATCATCCGCGCGATTCTCTTCGCCAGTTCGGCCTTCCCACTTGCCACCATTAGTCTCGCGTAAACCAGGATCAATATGAATTGGTAACTTTGATAAGTCAGCAAGCGCTGATGCTGTTTGTTGGGTTCTAATAAGGTCACTTGAAACTATTTTTTCAGGACGTAGCCCCATGAGAAGTGGCGCAGCTCTTTTAGCTTGGGCAAAGCCAGTTTCATTTAATGGGATATCAGAGTGACCTTGGAATCTATTTTGGATATTCCAATCAGTCTGGCCATGTCGCCATAACACGATCCGCTGTCTCACTTCTGCCCACCTCGTTTCGCCGCATCTTCTCTAATCGCCGAAAGTTCTATCCGAGGACAATCGTTCCAAAGTCTCTCCAACATGTAGTACCGTCGAATCTCTTCTGTCTGAATATGAACAACAAGATCTTCATAATCAAGAAGTATCCAATGCGCTGAGCGCTCTCGCCTAGAGGGCTTTTCGCCGAGCGCACCAAGTCGTAACTCGACCTCATCGCCAATCGAATCTATTTGCCGCTCATTGCCTCCACTAACCAGTAAAAACACTTCACTTAGCACCATCTGCTCAGTTAGATCTATTGCAACTAGATCTTTACCCAACTTATCTAGGGCAGCCCCTGCTGCTACCTCAAGATGTTCCAGAGTTGATTTACGCGGCGCCATAAAGTCCATTCATCTTGATAAAGCGCGCAACTCTATCTGGGAGAAATTCCTCAACTGATTGGTGAGATGCGATCCGCTCTCTAATCACTGTTGCTGAGACATCGAGGGCATCTACTTCGATAACTTCATAGTTCAATTTCAAAGCGGGCACCTTGATAGGAGCCCCAGGTCGTACAACAACGAGAAAATCAACAAGCGTTGCAAGCTCTTCGGCTTTATGCCAACTTTCGATATGTGCAAATGCATCACTGCCCAATACCCAGGTAAATTTCTCAGCAGGAAATTCATCCCTTAGCTCTACCACCGTATCCAAGGCATAAGAGGGCCCGCTCCGTCTTAATTCACATTCACTGATCTCTACATCAATACCCTCAAGAGCAAGTTTCAACATTTCAAGTCTCATCTTTGAATCTGCCTGAGTCTTCTTCTGCCATGGGCTTCCAGCAGGAAGAACAATTAATTTTTCGAATTTGCTTGAATTTAAGAGCGCCTTAATGAGGTGTATGTGGCCGTTGTGAATTGGATCGAAAGAACCGCCATAGATGGCGCAGTTTTTAATCTTTATCAAGTCTTAGGACTAGGTAAAGAAGAAGCATCAAGATGCCGAATGCCAAGCCGCCAAAAAAGATCGGGTGGGCCGGAAGTTCTCGACCCTCTTCGCTGAAGAGTTGCATCGCTCTCATAAACATAGTGCGCATAATAACTCTTAGAGCGCTCCCTTATCCAAAAGAAGCATGAACTCTCGTTCATTTATGACGCGAACTCCGAGTTCTTCGGCTTTCTTCGCTTTTGAACCAGGCGAGTCCCCGACAACGACATAGTCAGTCTTCTTAGAGACCGAAGATGCCGCTTTCCCGCCTCTTTCCGCGATTGCCTCACTCACTCCATCTCTTGTGAAATTCTCAAGCGAACCCGTAACAACAAGGGTTTTTCCAGCGAGAGTCTGTGGTTTATCGCTAGTCACCAATAACTCAAGGGATACCCCTGCCGCGCGCCACTTCTCGATAATTTCTTGATGCCAATCTTCATCAAACCATTCCTTGATGCTAAGCGCGATCACTTCGCCAACACCTTCAATCCCTGATAGTTCCTCACCTGTAGCTTTCGCAATCGCATCTATTGATTTGAATTCGCGCGCTAGCGCTTGAGCTGCAGTAGGTCCAACGTGGCGAATAGATAGGGCGACTAGAACTCGCCAGAGAGGACGTCCCTTGGCTTCTTGAAGAGCAACCAATAACTTCTCGGCATTTGCTCCGAGTGAGCCATCCTTCTTCTTGAAGAAATCACTCTTTCCAAGTTTCTTCTCATCGAGGGCAAACAAGTCACCTTCATCTCTAATCAATTTTGAATCCAATAGAGCCTGTGCGGCTTCGTATCCCAGTACATCTATATCAAGTGCAGCTCTTGAGCCTATGTAGTAGATCCGCTCTCTGAGTTGTGCTGGGCAGGAACGAGAATTGGGGCAACGAATATCAACGTCTCCCTCGCTCATCGCGCGTAATGAACTGCCACACTCGGGGCACTTCTTGGGCATTACAAACTCGCGCTCTTGCCCAGTTCTTCGCTCAACGACCGGTCCAAGAATTTCTGGGATCACATCACCAGCTTTTCTTAGAACAACTACATCACCGATTAGAACTTTCTTGCGCCTTACCTCTTCGATGTTATGCAAAGTTGCATTTGTTACGGTCGAACCCGCAACTCGGACTGGCTCCATAAATCCAAATGGTGTCACTCGCCCAGTTCTTCCCACGCTCACTCGGATATCGAGCAATTTCGTAGTTACTTCCTCAGGTGGATACTTGTAAGCAATAGCCCACTTAGGCGCCCTTGAGGTAGCGCCAATACTCATTTGAGCGGCGCGCTCGTTTACCTTTATTACTACCCCATCAATCTCGTGCTCTACGTCATGGCGATGTTCCAAGTAATAATCAACAAATTTTCGTACTTCCTCGCGGCTAGAGACAACTCTGTAGCGAGATGAGACTGGCAGCCCCCAAATCTTTAATAAATCATATGCATCGCTCTGGGTATCAAAATTCCTACCGTCGACCGCTCCTATTCCGTGGACGATTAGTGAGAGCGGGCGACTTGCGGTTACACGCGGATCTTTCTGGCGCAATGATCCAGCTGCTGCATTCCTAGGATTTGCAAATATAGTCTTGCCGGCCTCTTCCAAGCCCTCATTTAATTCATTGAATGCAGCTAGCGGAAAAAAGATTTCACCGCGAACCTCAACTAACTTAGGCGGATTCTTATCATCTAGTTTTGCTGGGACTGCCTTTATGGTTCGTACATTTACCGTTACATCCTCACCAGTGACACCATTACCTCGGGTCAGAGCACGGGTAAGAGATCCGTTCTCGTAGATAAGATTAATTGCAAGTCCATCAACTTTTAATTCGCAGAGCCAACTTACAGCTTTACCCTCATCCTCTTTCTTGACCCGGTCAAACCAAGCTTCTAGCTCCTCGCTACTGAAAGCGTTATCAAGGCTCATCATTTTTTGATAATGGTCAAACTGAGTGAAATGAGTGGCGAAGCCACCGCCAACTTCTAGCGTCGGTGAATTTGGGTCTCTAAGTTCAGGGTGTTTGGATTCAAGTTCTTCTAACTCACGCCAGAGCGCGTCAAATTCAGCATCAGAAATTGCTGGCTTATCTTCAACGTAGTATCGATATTGATGTTCGCGAATCGATTCAGATAATTCGCTCATCCGGCGGCGAATCTCAGTCGTTTTGCTCACGAAGTACCTGCGATTGTTGCCGAAGCAACTACTCGATCGCCATCGTAAATAACCATTGCTTGGCCGGTAGCGAGTCCAAATATGGGTTGCTCCAGCTCTGCGATTAAAGAAGTTCCCTTTCCACTCTCTATCGCGTAGTAAGTGCATGGGTGAGGCTCACCATGTGCGCGAACTTGGACAAAGCCTTTCTTATGCTCATTTCCAACACGCGGGCCGCACCAAATCACATGCTCACCACTTATTCGTGAGATAGCAAGAGACTCTCGCTCTCCTACGACCACTGTGTTGCTCTTTGGTTCAATTCGAAGCACATAGCGAGGCTCACCCGATTGTGTCGGTGTTGTTATTCCCAAGCCGCGTCGTTGCCCGACGGTGTATGTGTATGCGCCTTTGTGCTCGCCTAACTTTTCACCCGATTCATCAACGATTGGTCCGACTTCACTTCCCAATCGATCACGAAGCCAACCGGCGTTATCTCCAGATGGGACAAAGCAGATGTCATGGCTGTCAGGTTTGTTCGCCACGGTTAGCCCGCGCGCAGCAGCCTCTTTTCTTACATCATCCTTCGTTGTATCGCCCAGGGGAAAGAAGGCGCCCTTTATCTGTTCGCGATTTAGAACAGCAAGGACATAGGACTGGTCCTTGAGAGGATCCTTAGCACGATAGAGAAGTTTTCCAGAATCACTCTCTTTAGTTATCGCATAATGTCCAGTCACAACACCATCAAATCCCATCGCCTTTGCCCGATCGAGCACTGCTGCGAACTTGATCTTCTCATTACATCGAAGGCAGGGATTTGGAGTTCTCCCACTCGCGTATTCAGATAAGAAGTTCTCAACAACATTTTCATGGAATTCATCTGACATATCCCAGATGTAAAACGGAATTCCAATCAAATCCGCGGCTCGTCTTGCGTCATGCGAATCTTCGATTGTGCAACAACCTCGTGCGCCAGAGCGGTACTTCTTTGGGTTCTTTGATAGCGCTAAGTGCACACCAATCACATCATGCCCCGACTCTCGGGCGCGCGCAGCAGCTACGGCAGAGTCGACCCCTCCGCTCATCGCTGCAATTAACTTCATGCAGTGCTCCGGTATGCGGCCCTTGCTCGTTCAATAACCCGCTTGATGCAAGTATGGAAATAGTCGATATCTGCTCGTGAATTCTCAATGCCGAGCGAGAAACGTAGCGATGAGCGAGCCTCTCTTTCACTCAATCCCATAGCGAGCAGCACATGGCTAGGTTGCTGGACTCCAGCTGAACAAGCCGAGCCGGTTGAGCAGGCTATTCCTTCGCTATCAAAGAGAAGTAAGAGTGAGTCACTCTCGGTATTTGGAAAACGGACATTAAGAATTCCGGGCAGAGTTTCGCCAGATCCGGTATTAAAGATTGCATCGGGAACGTCGGACTTTATTGTTTCGCGTAGCGCTTCGCGTAGGCCAGAGACATAAAGTGAATTCTTCTCAATATTTCGAAGCGCTGCTTGAGCGGCCGTCGCGAAGCTAGCGATTGCGGCAGCGTTCAAAGTACCAGAGCGAATATCACGCTCCTGTCCGCCGCCGTGCAACAAAGGCATTATCTCGACGCCTCGCTTAAGAATCAAAGCCCCAACGCCTACTGGTCCCCCGACTTTGTGTGCGCTGATTGTCATTGCGAATAGGCCTAACTCAGAGAATGAGAAAGTTAACTTTCCGAAACTTTGGACTGCGTCGGAGTGGACTGGAATTTTGTATGTATCAGCCAACTTAACAATTTCAGCAATAGGTTGGATTGTTCCCACCTCATTATTGGCATGAATAATGCTTATCAAGGCAATTTCGTCACTTCTATTTGCAATCGCACTTTTCAGGAAATCTAAATTTATGTAGCCATCTTTAGAGACCGGCACGATTATTAACTCAGCTCCCTCTTCTTGAGCAAGCCAACTTGCTGGGTCAAGAACGGCATGATGTTCAAAGGCCGAGATGATGACGACTCGACGCTTTTGATCTTCACTTCTTCGTTGCCAGTAAATCCCCTTTATTGCAAGGTTGTTCGCCTCAGTTCCGCTACCGGTGAAGATGACCTCACTCGCCTCGCACCCAATTAGAGAAGCGATCTTCTCGCGAGCCTCTTCCAGGCTCTTTCGCACCGCACGGCCATATCCATGAAGGCTTGACGGGTTACCCAGTTCGCGCGATTGGTCGATGAATGCCTGTAGCGCAACGCCATTTATAGGTGTAGTTGCAGCATTATCGAAATAGACGCGCGTCATGGGCTAAGTCTAAAGCGAGGATATGACGCGAGTTATGCGCGCTTGGATTTGATCGCTTCACGCGCTTGCGGAAGCACGGCGAATAAGTCCCCCACAACGCCAAAATCTGCAAGATCGAAGATCGGGGCTTCTGGATCCTTATTTATGGCAACGATTGTCTTAGAGGTCTGCATCCCAGCGCGATGTTGGATAGCGCCCGAAATTCCACAAGCGATATAGAGCTGCGGACTAACAGTCTTCCCGGTCTGACCAACTTGATGAGTATGTGGGTACCAACCTGCATCAGTCGCTGCGCGTGACGCACCTACAGCCGCTCCCAATAAATCAGCCATCGCTTCTACTTCAGCAAAGTTTCCATTAGTTCCACGGCCACCAGAGATAACTATCTTCGCTTCCGTAAGGTCTGGGCGTCCTCCCTTTACTGGAGGCTGAGAATTAGTGATTGTGACAGTTTTGTCCTTGGCTTCAATTGTTACGGAAAACTTTTCAATACTTGCGGTGTTGCTACCTACTCCCGCTTCAATCGAACTTGGGCGGATTGTAATTACGGGAGTTCCGACTTTGACTTTCGCGTTAACTGTGAAAGATCCTCCAAATACAGATTGGGTTGTTGAAAAATCGCTCTTTAGATCTATCGCATCAGTGATTACTCCGCCTCCGGTGCGTAGCGCAAGCCGACCGGCAATCTCCTTACCTCGAGCCGAAGAAGCAATCAGAATTGCAGCTGGTTGTTGCGCCGTTACAACCTGAGCCAGAGCAGATACCGCTGCTGCGATCCCATGTTTAGCTACATCATCGTTTTCGACAACCACTAAATTTTCAGCTTCTGTGCCAGCAAGCTGGGAGGCGAGTGCATCGCCGGTTCCGCTATTTGCGATGATCACCCCAATAGCTGTTCCAATTCGCTTTGCAAAGGTGGCTAACTCACCAGCAGTCTTCGCTACTTTTGCCCCATCGTGGTCAACTAAAAATAAAACTTTACTCATCGTCAGACCAATCTCTTCTCAAGAAGGTAATCCGCAAGCTTGGTTCCGCCATCTCCAGAATCTTCTAACTTCACACCTTTTTCACGTGCCGCGCGTGGATTTGCTTCTAAAACTTCACTCCATGCGCCATTTGAACCAACTTCACTTGCTGCAATACCTACATCTGCGAGAGCTTTAGTATCAATCTGCTTCTTCTTAGCAGCCATGATTCCCTTAAAGGATGGGTAACGGGGTTCATTTATCTTCTCGATAACACTTACCACGCAAGGGAAACTCGCCGCCATATTTTCAACGCCACTCTCGGTCATACGAGCAATCTCAACGCTCTTTGCTGAAGCATCAACCTTTACCGAGCCAGCGAAAGTGAGTTGAGCCCAACCGAGGGACTCGGCAAGCATTGCCGGAATAACACTCATTCGCGCATCTGTAGATTCTGTGCCACAGAAAACAAGATCAAAGCCCCCATCCTGAATAACCTTTGAGAGAACTTTCGCAGTAGCAACCGCGTCAGAACCAGCAAGGGCGAGATCGCTAACTAAAACAGCGTTATCTGCGCCCATTGAAAGTCCTTTTCGAATAGCCTCAGTTGTCCGCTCTGGCCCCATCGAAATCAAAGTGATGGAATGTTCTGGAGTCTCTTTGCCCTCATTGAGCGGTTCGATAATTCGAAGCGCCTCTTCAATTGCATATTCATCGAGATCATTTAGCACCGCATCGACGCTCTCGCGATCTAAGCGACCGTTCACCATCTTTTTCTCAGCCCAAGAGTCCGGCACTTGCTTTACACAGATGGCAATCTTCATGCCCGAAATGCTACTGGTGAGTAACA
>CAZZIN010000027.1:0-8158 GCA_964654425.1 uncultured Clavibacter sp.
ACGCTTTGGTGCTGCCTTAGCAGCAGCTTTCTTACGACGCTTTGCAGCCACGTAGTGTTCCTTTCAGAATGGTCCGATCCGTCACCGAACCGCTTCGAGGCAAATCGTGACACTTATTTCAATAACTTTCCACTATTTTCGAACAATTGCGATGCCTGCGTGTCGCCAAAAATCTCTTTGATTTTGTAAATTTTTGTCACCGTTCACTACTCAAATACAGCGATATTTACGCGTAAATTGTGGGATTTTTTGTAAGTTACCGAATTTCTATCCCTAAGTTACTCGTGGGTTAAGTTGAGTAGCGAAAAAAGATTTTTTAAGAAATTTCGCGTTTTTTGCGAATTTCTGCCTCCCTGACGGCGAATTCATTGGTTCGAACATCGTACTTACGAAATTGGGGCATGAAGGATGCAATCGCAACTACGAAGCCGATACATAGAAAACCGCCACCAACAATCGAGGTTCTAAGTGAAGTCATCGCTGCCATGCCTCCGGCGCGGGCCTGGCCACCTAGTGGACCTAGAAGGTAGGAGAGCATCTCGATTCCAGCTAGCCGTCCTCGAAGTTCATCTGGGATGGATTGGTTCCAGATGAAACCTCTAAAGAGTGCGCTGATCTGGTCGAAGGCACCGGCGATGACAAGGCATGTGATTACAACAAAAAGTGAGTCGGTTGTACCGGCGGCAACAATTGCCATACCCCAGCCAAAAGCCCCAAAAACAACGGCTTTTCCATGGTGCGGATAGTTTCGCATCCAGCCACTCAATAAAGTCACAATGACCGCCCCAGTTGTGATTGAAGAATAGAAAAGTCCCAACGCCCAAGGAGCGCCGATCGCATCTGCCCAAAACGGAAAGAGCGCCATCGGCATCGCAAGGAACATTGCAGCAAGATCTACTACATAGGTTCCAAGTAGGTCTTTGCGCCCAAAGGCGTAGCGCAGCCCTTCCATCAGGCTCTGCATCGAGGGCGCGGTACGAGTGGTTAAGGGGGGAACGCTCTTTATCCGGGCTAAGAGCGCGAGTGAGATTACAAAGGTAAAACAATCCACCAAGTAACCAGTAGATGCGCCATAACTTGCAACTAAGAGTCCGCCAACTGCAGGACCAACAATGCCTCCGAATTGCCACCTAAGGCTCATTAGAGCGCTTGCACTAGGAAGGTCACCGTGATTTACAAGGCGGGGCAAGATCGCATCCTGGCTAGGTCGCTTAAGCCCGCTTAAAGCAGCGAAAATCGCTGCTATTACGAAGATCAAGACGACGCTGGGTCGATCGCGCAAGGCATTAAGGAAGAGGATGAATGTGGCAATCAGGGTGCCGAACTCGGTAATCCAAATCATCTTTTTTCGGTCAACATGATCGGCAAGGACCCCGCCGTATAGACCGAAGATGATTAACGGGACTATTTCGACCGCTCCTATCAATCCCACCATCCAGTACGAGCCGGTCAGCTCCTTTATTTGAAAGGGCAGAGCGACAAAGGTGATCATCGATCCGAAATAGGAAAAGAGCCCAGCGGTGAAGATAAAGCGGAAGTCGCGGTATTTCCTTAGTGGCGAAAGATCGATCGCCACATTTCGCATAATCCGAATCCTAGTTAGTGAAAGCTCTCATTCTCGGCTGGGAATCGACCCGCTTCAACATCGCTTAACCACTCTTTGACCCCCTGGGTCATCTCGCTGCGAAGGTCACGATAGACGCGGGCAAATTTCGGCGGTTTTTCAGTTAGCCCCATTAGGTCAGTCCAGACAAGGACTTGAGCATCGCACTCCGAGCCCGCTCCAATGCCGATAGTCGGGATCCTCAATTCTTTAGTTATTCGCGCTGCTAATTCTTTGGGCACTAATTCAAGGACTATGGCAAAACATCCAGCGGCTTCGAGGGCTTTGGCATCCTCAATAATGGCATCGCCTTTTTCATTTCGGCCTTGGACCTTGAATCCGCCAAAGGCATTAACAGATTGGGGCGTCATGCCGAGGTGGCCCATTACGGGGATTCCATATTTAACTAGGGCTTTGACTTGTTCGACGACTCGAACGCCACCCTCTAACTTCACGGCCTGAACTTTTGCTTCTTTCAAAAATCTAATGCCGGTCTCAAGAGCCTGTGCTTCACTAATTTCGTAGGAGCCAAAGGGAAAGTCGGCTACAACTAAAGCTTGCTTGGAGCCACTAACCACTGCTCGAGATAGTGAGACCATCTCATCGACTGTGACTGGGATCGTATTCTCTTCGCCTAAGAAGTTATTCCCTGCGCTATCGCCCACCAAGAGAATCGGAACCCCGGCTTGGTCGAAAACTGAGGCCGTGACGCTGTCATATGAAGTCAGCATGGCAAAGCGCTTGCCGGCCTTCTTCCAGGCAGCAAGGTCTGCGATAGTAAATCGCTTCATCTTTTCCTTTCCTCGAGGCCATTAAAGGTCCCCGGGATCTTGAAAATAAGTCTATAGGTACTCTTGAACCGTGCCCAAGGTCGAAAAGAACGCGATGATCAGGATCGGTTCTGCCCAGATAAATCCGGTCGTTGGAGATATCAAGGGCAATATCGAATTGGTAATCGCTGCAGTATCGGCAGCCCAGGAAAAGGGCGCCCAAATCCTCCTCTTCCCAGAAATGGTCGTTACGGGTTATCCCGTTGAAGATCTTGCGCTCCGGCCTGCCTTTAGGGCTGCCTCGTCCCAAGCAGTTGATTCACTTGCAAAGACCTTGAATGCCAGAGGCCTTGGGGAGATCTTGGTTGTTCTTGGATTCCTTGATGATGATGGCCGACCACTCAACTCAGTTGCACTTCTTCACGGTGGCGAAGTTAAGGCCAAATATATAAAGCGCCATCTGCCAAATTATGGCGTCTTTGATGAGTTCCGAAATTTTGTCGCGGGCGAGGGAACTTTGGTAGTTCGCTTTAATGGAACAGATATAGGAATCGCAATTTGCGAGGACATATGGCGCGATGAAGGGCCGATGCAAGATCTGGCAGCTCGCAAGCCGGGGTTGGTTCTCGTTCCAAACGGTAGCCCTTATGAACGCTCCAAAGATGACCTCCGGCTCGATCTAGTCAGACGAAGGGCTGAGCAAATCGGCGCTCCACTTGTCTACACCAACATGTTTGGCGGGCAAGATGACTTGGTCTTTGATGGCGATTCAATGATCGTCTCGTCAACGGGCGAGCTAATAGCGAGATCGCCTCAATTTAAAGAAGACCTGCTTCTTGCCGATCTCGAAGTTGCTTTGGAAACCGCTACACCTGATCTAGTTATTTCATCTCTTGCAAAAAATCCAACCGGAGAAATTCAGAGAAAAATCGCAACGCCACTTTCCGATACCGAGGAAATCTATTCCGCTCTAGTACTTGGCCTTCGTGATTATGTTTTGAAAAACGGCTTTAAATCAGTGTTACTCGGGCTCTCTGGGGGAATTGATTCGGCTCTGGTTGCAACTATCGCTACCGATGCGCTCGGCAAGGATCGAGTATTCGGAGTTCGCCTTTCCAGCAAGTACTCCTCGGAACACTCCAAAGTGGATGCTGCGACTTTGGCGAATAATCTTGGAATCAATCTTCGTACGATTGAAATAGAGAGTCTGGTTGAGGGCTTTCTTGGGGCTACGCCACTAACCGGCCTTGCCGAAGAGAACGTCCAAGCCCGAGTACGAGGCTCGCTTTTGATGGGGCTATCAAATCAAGAGGGGCATTTAGTTTTAGCGACAGGCAACAAGTCCGAGTTAGCGGTCGGATATTCAACGCTCTATGGCGATGCAGTTGGCGGATATGCCCCAATCAAAGATGTCTTCAAGGTTGATGTCTGGAGATTGGCTAAGTGGCGAAATGAGAAAGCAAAAAATTTAGGAGAAGTTCCACCAATCCCGCAGAGTTCCATTGAGAAAGAGCCGAGCGCTGAACTTCGACCGGGCCAGAAAGATAGCGACTCGATTCCAGAATACTCCGAGCTCGATCAGATCCTCGAGCTATACATCGATAAAGGCGGAGATGCCAGCGCAATAATCGCGGCTGGATTCAAACGCGAACTTGTGGAACGCATAATCAATCTCGTGGATCGGGCCGAGTACAAGCGGCGCCAATATCCACCGGGTCCGAAGGTCACCCCGATTGCATTTGGAAAGGATCGTCGCCTCCCGATGACCTCGCGTTGGAACGAATCCACATTCCGCGCCGGCAATTAGTGCAAATCATTTGCGATTAGCGCAAATCTAAAGCTTAAGTAAAATTCGCTTCATGTTTTCGATTCCGAATTGGCATTTCACACGCCGTCGCGTAATCGACTTTGGCCGCGCTAATTCTTGCGGCTGCTGTAAGTAATCTCGCGCTTCTTCGCGCAATACGTGCATGTCTTTGCCCCTGCCCATATTCAAATTTTTAGGAGAGAAATATGAAGATCTATAACGATATAACTGAGGTATTTGGAAACACCCCGTTAGTGCGAATTAACCGAATCACTGATGGCGCCCCTGCAAATGTCCTTGCAAAGCTGGAGTTTTATAACCCAACTAGCACCGTGAAGGATCGCATTGGAATTGCGATGATTGATGCAGCCGAAAAGAGTGGTCAACTAAAGCCGGGCGGCACAATCGTCGAGGCGACCTCGGGAAATACCGGAATTGCACTTGCAATGGTCGGCGCAGCTCGTGGCTATAAGACGATTCTTACGATGCCGGATTCAATGTCAAAGGAGAGGCGGGCCCTTCTCAGGGCATTTGGCGCAGAACTGGTTTTAACTCCTGCCGCCGAGGGCATGAAAGGCGCGATTGCAAAAGCCGAAGAATTGGGCGCAAATGGCGCGGTATTAGTGCGCCAATTTGAGAATGAGGCCAATCCGGAAATTCACCGTAAAACGACTGCCGAAGAAATCTGGCGCGACACCGATGGCAGGGTCGATGCAATAGTCGCCGGTATCGGTACGGGTGGAACGATTACCGGAATCGGACAAGTCCTTAAGCCGCGCAGACCTTCATTAAAGATTTTTGCAGTTGAGCCGGCGGCATCACCAATTCTCAATGGCGGACAACCAGGAGGACATCCAATCCAGGGAATCGGACCGAACTTCATTCCACCGATATTGGATCGAAGCGTTTATGACGAAGTTATCGATGTTGAAGCCGATAACGCCGTTAAATATGCCCGCAGGGCAGCAGCCGAGGAAGGAATCCTCGCTGGCATCTCGGCTGGCGCTGCACTTTGGGCAGCATCCCAAGTTGCCAAAAGAGATGAATTTTCGGGCAAGAACATCGTCGTAATAATCCCGTCTTTTGGAGAGCGTTACCTCTCAACAATTCTCTATAAAGATTTAATGGATGCTTAAGTTATGAGACGAATAATTGAAGATCTCGATACCGCGTTGCAACGAGATCCGTCAGCGCGCAGTCGACTCGAAGTAGCGCTTAGCTATCCCGGAATCCACGCGGTCTGGGGGCATCGAATCGCACACTTCATCTGGCGATTGAGGCTCAAACTCTGGGCGCGACTTTATGCGAACTGGGTTCGAACTGTGACCGGTATCGAGATCCATCCCGCAGCAAAAATTGGTAGACGATTTTTCATCGATCACGGAATGGGGGTTGTAATCGGCGAGACTGCAATCGTCGGTGATGATGTGATGATCTATCACGATGTCACTCTTGGTTCGACAAAGTTCATGCATGGTAAGCGTCACCCGACAATTCAAAACGGTGTGGTGATTGGCGCCGGCGCACGCGTTCTTGGCCCAATTACTGTCGGCGAGGGCGCAAGAATTAGCGCAAATAGCGTCGTAACAAAAGATGTCCCCGCTCGCACAAATCAGGATGAAAGCGAACTTTTTGCTATTTGACCGGGCTATTTAACATAGCCGTAACGAGGCTCGGGCAATATCGCGCCCATGGTTCCCCAAGATTCCCAAAGTGGTTCGGCTTTAACTAAGCAACAAGAGTTCGTTCTTCGCACCTTAGAGGAGCGAGACATCAGGTTCGTGAGACTCTGGTTCACCGATGTTCTCGGATATTTGAAATCAGTTGCGATTGCGCCTCCAGAACTTGAAAATGCCTTTGCTGAGGGAATCGGTTTTGATGGTTCGGCGATTGAAGGATTTGCTCGCGGAACCGAGTCTGACATGTTGGCGAAACCAGACCCTTCAACTTTTTCTGTTCTACCGTGGCGCACAGCTAAACCCGGCGCCGCGCGTATTTTTTGTGACATCGTCATGCCAGATGGCACGCCATCACCGGCAGATCCTAGAAATGTTTTAAAGCGAGTTTTAAAGAGAGCGGCCGACCTCGGATTTACTTGTTACACCCATCCGGAAATCGAATTTTTTCTTTTCAAGCAAGCTCCAACGCCAGGAGTTAAGCCAGTTCCAATTGATTCAAGTGGTTATTTCGACCAAACCCCGGCAGCTCTTGGACATGACTTCCGGCGCCAAGCGATCACTTTGTTAGAAGCGACTGGCGTATCAGTTGAATTTAGCCATCATGAAGGCGCCCCAGGACAACAAGAGATAGATCTTCGTTACGCAGATGCTCTAAGCACCGCCGATAACATCATGACTTTCCGCCACATAATCAAAGAGGTTGCCCTAGATCAAGGTGTCTTCGCATCCTTTATGCCAAAGCCATTTACGGAATTTCCAGGTTCTGGGATGCATACACATTTCTCGCTCTTTAATGGTGAGCAGAACGCTTTCTATGAAGCGGGGCGCGAGCATCAACTATCTGATTTAGCGCGCTCATTTATCGCAGGCGTAATTACTCACGCCCCCGAATTAATCGCAGTAACTAATCAATGGGTTAATTCCTACAAACGCTTACATGGTGGCGGGGAAGCGCCGGCTCGAATCAATTGGGGCAAAGAGACCCGAGATGCCTTAATCAGGATCCCGATGTACAAGCCGAAGAAGGAGAATTCAACTCGAATTGAATTCCGCGCCCCAGATTCGGCATGTAACCCTTATTTAGCCTTCGCCGTGACAATTGCGGCCGGCCTTCGCGGAATTGAGGCAGGTTACAAATTGGAGAAGGGTTTTGATAAGCCGCTTCCAAGGAATTTGAACGAGGCAATTTCGGAGATGGAAAAGAGTGAGCTGGTCCGCGAGGTTCTTGGCGAGCATGTTTTTGAATACTTCCTTCGAAATAAGCGGGCCGAGTGGGAGGACTATCGTCGCCAAGTGACGGCCTACGAATTAGATCGGTATTTGCCAGTCCTCTAGAGCCCGGCTAACCTTCAACTCATGTTGCGCAGCGAAAACTCAACTCTCGTACTGCTACTGGGTGCGCTCCTTCTTCGCTGCCGCGGCGAGGCCTACTAGTCCGGTCTCCTCGCTGCGGGGTTAGTCGCCACCGGCACAAACCAAATCCGAGCGAAGGAGAATAAAAAAGTGAGTTTCCCAAATCAAGTTTCATCTTCGATGCCAAAGCATCGTTATTCATCATTTGTACCGATTGAATTAGAAGATCGGACCTGGCCTTCTAAGAAGATGACAAAAGCGCCCAAGTGGTGCTCTGTTGATCTCCGCGATGGCAATCAAGCCTTGATCGATCCGATGGATGTCCCGCGAAAACTAGCTATGTTCAAACTTCTTGTTGAGATGGGATACAAAGAGATCGAAGTTGGTTTTCCGAGCGCATCGCAAACTGATTTTGATTTCGTCCGGAAGATCATCGATGAGAAGTTGATTCCGGATGATGTGATCATCCAAGTCTTAACCCAGGCGCGCGAACCACTCATCCGTAGGACCTTTGAAGCGATTGTCGGGGCTAAGCAAGCCATCGTTCATCTTTATAACTCGACCTCTACCTTGCAGCGCAGAGTTGTCTTCTCGATGGATAAAGAGGGTATAAAGCAGATCGCTGTTGATGGGGCGAAGATGTGCAAGGATCTCGTAAGTACAGTTCCGGGAACGAAAGTCTTCTTTGAATACTCACCTGAGTCATACACCGGCACTGAACTCGAGTTTGCCCTTGAAGTTTGCAACGCAGTGAATGATGTCTGGCAACCGACTCCAGAATGGAAGACGATTATCAACCTTCCAGCCACGGTAGAGATGGCTACCCCAAATGTCTATGCTGATTCGATTGAGTGGATGCATCGCAATCTCAAGTACCGCGAGAGCATTGTGTTGAGCCTTCATCCCCATAATGATCGTGGCACCGGAGTTGCTGCTGCAGAACTTG
>CAZZIN010000028.1:0-8104 GCA_964654425.1 uncultured Clavibacter sp.
TTGAATTCGCTTCGCATTAGCCGTACCACTACGCTCCACGCGTGAATGTAACCAACGCAGTTTGGCTTACTACAGTCGCTTTCATAATTGGTCTTCTCTTATTCGATCTTCTCACCTCTACTAGGAAAGCCCACGATGTCTCCTTTAAGGAGGCCACTTTCTGGTCGATTTTCTATATTGCTGTAGCGATTGGATTCGGCCTCTGGGTTTGGAGTCAATACGGGGGCCAATTCGGAAAAGAGTATTTCGCCGCTTACATTGTCGAAAAATCACTCTCGATGGACAATCTCTTTGTCTTCTTAATCATCCTTACTAATTTTGCCGTTCCCTCTATCTATCATCAAAAAGTTCTGATGGTTGGGATTGTGTTGGCGCTAATATTTCGCGCCATCTTTATCGCTCTTGGTGCCGCCGCCCTTAAAGCATTTGCATTTACTTTCGTAATATTTGGTGTGATCTTGCTCTGGACGGGTGTAAAGCTCTTCCAGCATTGGGATGAGGACCCAGATCCGAGCGAGAATGCAATCGTCCGCTTCGCACAGAGGCGAATTCCTTTCACAAACGAATATCACGGCAGCAAAATCTTCATAAAGGAAAATGGAAAGCGCCTTGCTACCCCGCTCCTTCTTGTCATGATTGCAATTGGTGCAACTGACCTGCTCTTTGCACTTGATTCCATCCCAGCAACTTTTGGAGTAACTCAAGAAGCGTTTCTAGTTTTCGCAGCTAACGCTTTCGCACTCCTCGGACTACGCGCCCTTTACTTCCTTATCAAGAATCTGGTCAATAAACTGATTTATCTTTCACTTGGTCTCTCATTTATATTGATCTTTATCGGGGCGAAGTTGATCTTGGTATGGGCACATGAGGAATGGGCGAATATCCCCAAGATTTCTACAAATACCTCACTCGCCGTAATCGGACTGATATTGCTCGTATCCACTGTCGCTAGCTTGATTAAATCGAAGAAAGATCCTTCGGCTAAAGGACATGCTGGTCGTATGTCTGATCCAAAGAAAAAGCAGGACGAGTAGAAATTAGGTAGAAATTAAAAAGCGCCCAAAGTTTGGGCGCTTTTTTTGTAGTAGCGGGGGCAGGATTTGAACCTACGACCTCTGGGTTATGAGCCCAGCGAGCTACCGAGCTGCTCCACCCCGCGTCGGAACCCCGAACTTTAGAGGTTCGTAATCAAAAGACCAAAATCAGCGACGATTTTGCGCTGCTACTGCAGCTTCGATCGCGGCCTTTAGTCGATCTTGAGCTAATCCATATGCAGCGAAGTCGCCTTTTGCGAGTGCGGCTTGTGCATCTGCAAGAGCGCGTTGTGCACTTGCTAGCGCTTGCGCTAAGTCACCTTGCGCTGGAGTTTGAGTGCCACCAGATCCAGTTGAGCCATCTGAAGGAGTACTTGATGAAGTACCGCTATCGCCACCAAAGACTTGGTTCAACGCGCCACTTAGAGTGTCATCAAATCCAATCTTCTCTCCGAATGCGACCAATACTTTTTGGAGCAATGGATAAGCCGCAGCGTTCGCGGTAGCACGTACATACACCGGCTGGACATAAAGCAATCCGCCACCAACTGGAAGTGTCAGTAGATTTCCAAGTACGACATCAGATCCACCTTGGCGCAACAAAGAAAGTGAGAGCGCAACGGTTGGATTTGCCTCAAAATTCGAGGCGACTTGGGAAGGTCCGGCAATATTTGTGGAACGTTGAAGTTGCAGAACCGTCATCTTTCCGTAATTTTCACCGGGATCGGAATTTACGATCGCGAATGCAGTTAAATTCTCACGTCCACCTCTAGGAACAAAAGGCGTAGTTAGCGAGAAGCTTGCTTTCTTCTCACCTGGCAATTGCAAGGTGTAGTAATAAGGAGGCTGTGCACCAGCATTTGCACCTAAGGTCGAAGGATCACGAGGCACTCTCCAGAAATCTTGTCCGCCGTAGAACGCATTTGCATTCTTAACGTGGTAGAGCGAGAGCACATCGCGCTGAACGCGGAAAATATCCTCTGGATAGCGAACATGTGAAACCAATGCACCGCTCATCTCGGACTTGGGTTTAACGATTCCCGGAAATGCTTTCATCCAAGTTTTCAAAACTGGATCGTTCTCATCCCATGCGTAAAGCGTGACCGTGCCATCATAAGCATCAACGGTCGCCTTGACCGAATTTCGAATGTAGTTAATGGTCGAATTTGGAACAGCTGTCAGAGGATTGTTGTTGATATTCAAGGCATCCGTCGTGGCGCCTGAGATATCCACGGTGCGCGAGTATGGGAATCCTGAGTTTGTCGTATAACCATCAATCATCCAGACGACTTTGTTATCAACAATCGCAGGATATGGATCACCGTCAATTTTCAGCCAAGGAGCAACTTTCGCAACCCGCTCTCTAGGAACGCGATTGAAGATAATCCTTGATTGATCATTTATGAGATCGGTAAGAAGGATGCGCTGTTCTTGGTAGTGGATGGCGAAGAGCAGACGCGAGAAAATCGAGCCCATTGGGACTCCGCCTTTTCCGGTATAGGTGTAGTTCTTCTGGCCATTAGGTGAAGCATCATCCGGATAATCAAACTCAACCGGATCGTTGCTTTTAGCACCTCCCACAATGGAATATTCCGGATTGTTCTCACCAAAATAGATGCGTGGTTGGTACTCGCCCAGTTTGCCCTTTGACGGGATATCCCCCATTGAGAAGATCGGTTTGCCATCAGTGTCTTGAGCATTTCCATAAGCGCTGACAAAGCCAAAGCCATGCGTGTAGACAAGGTGATCGTTGATCCAGTTACGATTTGGATTACCTTCGACATTTAACTCACGAACCGCGACGACCATATCGCGCATTTGGCCATCAACTTTATAACGATCAATATCAAGTGACTCATTAAATGCATAGTAAGGACGGATCTGTTGAAGTTGGCGGAAAGTTGAGGAGAGGACATTCGGATCCATCAAACGGATATTTGAAATAGTCGATTGATCATCTGCAAGTTGGCCCGCACTGGTATTCAAAGTTGCTTGATAATCACGAACTTCGACTTTATCGAGACCATACGCAAGGCGAGTAGCTTCGATGTTGCGCTGAATAAAGGGCGCTTCCTTTGAAGATTCAGTCGGCTTAACTTGGAACTGTTGGATCAAAGCGGGGTAAACACCTGCTACCAAGAAAGAAGAGAGACCGAGTAAGGCAGTGCCTGCTGCCGGAAGAACCCAAGAACGGCGGAAGATGTTGGCGAAGAATAGTAAGGAACAGATCGCAGCGATTCCGGAGAGGATTGATTTTGCGGGAAGTACTGCGTTTACATCGGTGAAGGTAAGGCCGGTGATGATTCCTTCATCTGATGTAGCAAGTGCAAACCTATCTAACCAATAGGCGAATGCCTTTAGCGCAACTATCAATCCGAGCAAGATAGATATCTGCACTCGAGCTGTGACTGTGGTGCGATCCTCCCGAACTTGTGGACGGATTCCGCCATAGATGTAATGCACAACCCCTGCTGCGACTGTTGCGAGAATTAAAGTTGAAATTCCCCAGCCAACGAGTGATTGCCAGAACGGTAAGGTAAACATGAAGAAAGATGCATCGCGCCCGAATTGTGGGTCGGTTACGCCAAATGGTGTGGCGTTGCGATAGAGCATCCAGGATTCCCAAAGTCTTGACCCCGCATTGCCGGCGAAATAGAAGATAGCGAGGAAGATTCCGATGATTGCTGCGCGCTTGATTGGTTCTATCTGCGCGCGGTATCGCTCAAGGTTATCCGCTTCGACTGTAAGCGGTACATAGATTGGGCGCTTCTTATAGGCAATGAGAATGTTAGTGACGATTATCAAAGAGGTAAGTAGTCCAAAGATTGCAAAGAGGGTTGCACGAGTAGTGAGTAACTTGGTCCAAACTTCGCTGTACTCAACGGAGCGGAACCAGAGATAGTCGACATAGAAACCACTTAATGAAACTAAAACGACCGCGATTGCGGTCAGGATCATCACGGTGAGAGGAAGGGCGCCGATTCTTCGTCGCTCCCCCGGTGTACGTCTTGGGAAATTCAGATTTCGGAAAGGATTGTCTGGGTTATCTCCAAATGCCATGGGGCGAGATTAACGAAGGTTTAGCAAGTAGGAAATCGGAAGTCATCTGGCGCTCTCAAAGCAGCGAGCGCTTCTTTCAAAGTTGAGACCGGGATTACTTTCAAGCCCTTTGGAACGTGTTTTATGTCGGGGCAATTTGCTCTGGGAGCCAAAAAGATGGTCGCTCCTTTTCGCGAAGCCCCAATCATCTTCTCCTCTATGCCACCAATGCCACCAACCTCACCGGCTGGATTAATGGTCCCGGTACCAGCAACTTTTCTGCCACGCAATAAATCCTCAGGTGTCATCTTCTCAACTACACCGACTGCAAAAATGAGGCCAGCGCTTGGGCCACCCACCCCCCGGATATTGAAATCGATATCTATCGGAAACTTCGCAGTTGTTCCCACGAGAATCCCAATTGCCGGTTTATTTGGTTCAGCGCCAGGTTCTTGGCTCGCAACTAAGCGAATCCGTTCGGTAATCACTTTAGGAGCCCCATCGACCATCCGCTCGATTTCGACATCGACAAAGTCCCCGACTTTGCGATCCGCGTAGGAGTTACGGATTGCTTCAAATGAAGTTATCAAATCGCCATCGACTCGAAGGACGCGATCTCCTTTTTGGAATCTACCCTTGCCTTCTGAGTATTCGCGGATGTCGCTGATGAAATAAATCTCTTCAATCTTGTAGCCCAAGTAGTTAAGCGCAGCAGCCGTAGCGGTCACTTTCGAACTAGCCATTTCCGCTTTCGAGTCGCGCTCTACTGTCTTGCCTTTTACAACCGGCGGATAGATGGACTCCCTTGGTAGCACTACATGTGGACCAACTGCCCAGTTATATATTGTTTCCGCACCGAAGACGGGTGAGGTTGGATTTGTTACAAGAATTGAAGTTATGTAGAGCTTGCCATTTGGTTTATACGAAGGTGCATCATTAATTTCTATCAGTTTTCCAGTCACATTGTCTGGGACGCCAGGTTTGAAAAAAACATATGGGATTGGAGCGATTAGAGTTACGACGGAAAGGAGAAAAAAGAAAAACTTAGCCGCGAAAGGCCATCGATATCGAAGTGGCGAGATTGAATTGAACATCAATTCTTGGGCTCCGCAGAATCCCTTTTATTTTTTCTTTCAGGAGCAACTATGGGTGACTCTTCTCTAAACGAATCCTGAAACTTGCGAAATCGATTTACAGATCGCGCGGTATTGCTCTCGTACTTAGACTTCAATCGCGTTACCCAATATGCATAGGCAAGACCGCCCGTAAGCGCGAGGATCGGGATGATCCACCAAACTAGCGCCGAGACCGGCGCAGAGGCGTTACTCTCGGCCAGAAGCTCAAGAGTTTGCTGAGAGACAGGCAGGCTTTCCACCTCCTAAGCCTAGGAGAGTTATCCCTCCGTTGCTCTCCGGGAAGATTTCGCGATTCTTTCTGGTTCCAAGGGCAGCACTGTAATTCTGGAAAGGTTGGGTTTATGGCTGGCTTTGGATTCACTCCACCAGGTGAGCCGAACGACCCTGAAGATAAGAAGCCTTCCAACAATCCGTTTGGAAACTTCGGAGATATCTTTCAGCAATTCTCAAGCATGGGTCTTAATTTGCAAGGTCTGATGGCTGCGCTTTCCGGACAGAAATCTCCCGCAACGCTCTCAAAAGAGATGATCCGCGACATTTCAAGGAAATTCCTCTCAGCTCATGGCGAGCAACCGGTCTCAATCTCAGATTTGAATGCTGCGCAAGAAGCGCTTAATATCGCAGATCTTTGGTTGAACGAAGCGACCGTCTTTCCACCTCTGCCGATCCCAGATACTTGCGCATTAAGCCGGAGAGATTGGATTGATTCAACTCTTGCTGGATGGGAAGAGATTGCAAAACCACTCGTTGAAGGTATGAGTGATGCGATGGCGGCGATGCTTCGAGATAACTTTGGTGAGAATGCAATCGAGGGAATTAACCTTCCAGGTTTAAGTGGTGGTCCAGCTGGAGTGCAAATTCCACAACCTGTGCTTGCAGCTGTGATGGGAACTTTCATGAGTTCATTGATTAGTAGTCAGCTCGGTCAAACTATCGGAAATCTCTCGACCACCGTGACTGGTGCAAATGATGTTGCCCTCCCGCTAACAAAGGAAATTAGACCTGGATTAATCCCACAAAACTCAAATATCTGGGGTTCGGGACTTGATATTGAGATGCATGAAGTGCGGATTTATCTTGCGTTGCGCGAGATCGCCGCTGCTCGTCTCTTTGCTAGCGCTCCTTGGCTCCGCGAATATATTCGCACCGCAATCGCAACTTACGGAAAAGGAATTCGAGTAGATATAACGGCAATAACCGAACAGGCTCAAGAAGCGATGAACTCAGGTCAACTCGATCCAACAAATCCAGAATCATTAACACTTGCAATGTCCGGTGGGCTTTTCACACCTGAGGAAACTCCGGCCCAGCGCAACGCGCTAGAGAACCTCGAGACTGTTCTGGCCCTGATAGATGGGTGGATTGATGCGGTGGTAGCTCTCGCTGCAAAGGATCGATTACCTTCGCTGATTAAATTGCGGGAGACGCAACAGCGCCGCCGTGCAACAAAATCTCCCACTCAGGAACTCTTTGCAACGCTAGTTGGACTTGAAGTCTCTCCTCGGCGCACTAGAGAAGCAACTGCATTCTGGGAGAAAGTCGTTGAATTGAAAGATGTTAAGACCAGGGATGAAATCTGGGATGAAGCCTTCTTGCTTCCAAGAGGTGAGCAATTAGCCGATGCTGATGCGTTCTTGAAGAGTCGAACTGTTCCCGACGATCTCTCTGGATTGGTTTAGAAATAAGCGAAGTCCCCGGGCGCACAATTTCTTATCTGCCTTCCCCTTGCAGATACGAAACGGTTATCCGAGGACTTCGTTGGCGCAAAGTACGACATCGACAAGCATGTAAGCAACTCCCCTCACCTCAAGAAATAAGGTAAAAGACTCATCTAGAACTTGAGAGTTACAAGAAATAATCAATTACCGATGCCGTTTCCTAAGGATTAAGCCGAGGGCGGATTAGGCTCACGAACTAAGAAGTCAGGGAGTGAGGTGGTTGTGTGGATAACTTCATTCAAGATGAGATGTTCGAGGCTAACCTCCCGGCCGTGCGCGCCCAAGCTTCTAAATCAACGAGCGAAGTCCGAATTCCCCCAACGGAGATTGCCGGTGGCGCAGAAGTTCGGGTTATAAAGAGTTCCCGCCGACGTAGGTCAATCAGCGCCTATCGTGAACATGGCGCAATCGTTATTCAAGTCCCGGCTCGGTTATCCAATTCCAAAATCCAAGAGGTCATACCAGAGATGGTGGAGAAGATTCTCTCTCGTGAGGCACGCGAGAAGATGAGTGATAGCGAATTGTTTGAGCGCGCAATTCAACTCCTTGAGCAATACCTTCCGGATTTCAAAGTTAGCCCGGTGAGCGTGGTCTGGCGTTCGATGAGTGAGCGTTGGGGCTCATGTACGACCCAAGATCGGACAATTCGAATCTCTGACCGGTTAAATGGCGCTCCCGATTATGTTGTTGACTATTTACTAGTCCATGAATTAATCCATCTTGAGATTGCCGATCACAGCCCAAGCTTTGAAGCGTTGCTCGCACGATTTGAACGCTCTGACCTTGCTAATGCCTATCTTGAAGGTTATGAGGCTGGCGCCCGGGGGTAGTCGCATCGTCACTGTAATTACCTTGCGGAGGGCTTATCGGCCTCAAAAATCGCACTAAATGCCCTAATTAGGCGAGGAAACGCGCCTATTGAGCGCGAATTGCGAGGGTTTGAGCGTGAGCCGGGGGTATGGTTGAGCGTATTCGCAGGTAAAAGAAACCTGTGAGGATCGGAGGATAAGAATGGCTGAGACATATAAGGGTGAGGCTTACTGCGTGAAGTGCAAGGAGAAGCGCCAGTTCGAAGGAACGGTCAACGTCTCGGACTCTGGTCGTCGTATGGCGAAGGGCAAGTGCCCCGTATGCAACACCACTGTCAATCGTATTTTGGGCAAAGCCTAAGAACCCT
>CAZZIN010000029.1:0-7705 GCA_964654425.1 uncultured Clavibacter sp.
CGCGCAAAGTTAGACCTGTTCTTGCTGAGACATGATTGTTAAAGCTGCTGTCCGCGCTAGAAACGAGATTCGCTCAACAACACTTCTTCGCATCATCGATGCAGCAACCAAGCGCGGGCCATCATGAATCTCGCATGCAAAAGTAAGGACGCCATCTTCGAAGGCAATGCAAGTCGCTGAGCCTTGAACCTCGGTCCCAATACCAACTGGTTCATGAATCTCGATATCTACATCTGTCAGTACCGTTGATTCACCGTTATCTAGGAATTCGGCGAGTGCAGAATTACAAGCGCTCTCCATCAAAACCAATAAGAAGCTACTCGAGAGAATTGGCATATCTCCGCTGCCGTGAGCAAGAGCGGTGTCTCCAGGGCGAACCGACATCTGGGATATCCCGACTGCTCCGATCAATGAATCGCTTCTCACAGCCGATAATCTAGTAGCGAGTTCTAGTTCAGTGGTGGAAAGTCCCTACGAATCTCATGTGATGTCTCAATTTCAATCTGGGTCTCCCCATCGATTGTGATCTCAGTTCTGCGATAGCTCCGAATAATTTCAGTCTGGGTAAAACCAGCAAGCTGCTCAAGTTGGAGTTGGTGAAGTTCGTGGGCAATCTGTTCCTGAAGTGTGGTTGGGGCGGTCTCACAGCATGAACGAGTAAGTAGGGCGCGAATAACTGTGATGGTGCGCCGCTCAACCTCGAGTTGCTCACGGCAATTCGCACACTCTTGTAGGTGGAAGGCGATCGCATTGAATACAGCTGAATCTTCAATCTGATTATCGATGAAGGGTATGAGCCACTCTTGGCAGGCGGAGCAGGAAATCGTGTTCATGATTTGCCCCCCTTCACATATCCAAGTTCGCGGGCATACTCGGTCAACTTCTCACGGAGCTGTTTTCTTCCCCGATGTAGCCGCGACATAACCGTCCCCGCAGGGACATCAACGATCTCGGCAATCTCCTTATAGGAGAAGCCTTCGACATCGGCCAAATAGACGGCGATTCGAAACTCTTCTGGGATTTCATGTAGGGCCCGCTTGATATCGCTATCTGGCAAATTCTCAAGGGCAACCTCTTCGGCCGACTTACCTTGATCGCTCGTGTGCGAAGCCGCATTGGCTAGTTGCCAATCTTCGACTTCGTTATCAGCAGTCTGGGGTCGACGTTGATCTTTGCGATAAGTGTTTATAAATGTCGTCGTTAAAACTCGATATAGCCAAGCCTTCAAATTAGTTCCCGGCTCAAATTGATGAAATGAGGTGTATGCCTTCGCATAGGTGTCTTGAACTAGATCTTGTGCGTCATCGGGATCGCGGGTATATCGAAGCGCCGCAGCATAAAGTTGATTCATATATTGAAGAGCATCTCGCTCAAATCGCTTCGAGCGCTCTGCGGCTGACTCTTTATCGCGATCAACTCGTACTAGCGCACCGCCGGAGCTGGGTTCACTAACCGTTAGCTCGGGCTGCTCTTTCTTTTCCTTGCTAGACACTTGAATAGATTATCGCTAGAAGAGAGTCTCTGGCTCCCCTAGTTCCAATGGCTCGATTAGCTCTGCTCCGTTGTTGCGAATCGAATTCACGAGGGTTCTTACCGGCCAAAATTGAAGTCCCTCGTCTGGCTGACTCACATCCATCAGAGTTCTCAGGTTATCGACCTCTTTATTTCTCGGATCAAGCCACTCATCCCACCTTTCGCGAGGAAGGAAAAGCGGCATGCGATCGTGCACTTTCGCGAGCTCGCCAAATGCAGGTCTTGTGATTATTGCCGCGCTTTTTCGAACTACTCCTTCTGGTGAAGTCCACGAGCTATAGATTCCACTGAATGCAAGTAGATGCGAGTCGATTCGCGAGATGAAAACGGGTTGTTTGCTTTTATATCTTCCTAATTCAGTAGCCCACTCATAATATCCAGATGCTGGAATCAAACATCTAGCTGAGGTGAATGCCCGCCTAAAAGTGGGCTTCTCATGCACTGATTCATATCTTGCATTTATTGCTTGTGACTGAGAGCGCCGTGCATCGGCGCCATTCTTACTCCACGGTGCAATCAATCCCCAACTAACTACGTCGATACTTCTCTCTAACTTTGCTTCTAAATCAGAATCAACATCAGAATCTGGAGCGGCTTTGATGATGTAGATGTCTTGCGTTGGTTTTATATTCCAATCAACGGGGAGATTTCGGGGCGAATCCGAATTACCAAGAGTTGAGAATTCCTCAGCGATATCTGTAAGCATCGCAGAGAGCGCAAAGCGACCGCACACCGCACTAATCTATCCCCGGATAGACTCCGCTCGTGAGTAAATGGAGCGCCCCCTCGTGTTCCAATCAACTTCGCGCAACCATCACAATCCCCGGCTCCAAGTCAGTCACTAATCGCGCTCTTATCCTTGCCGCTCTTGCTAGCTCCCCTTCAAGATTGATTAGACCACTTCACTCTCGCGATACCGACTTGATGGCGAAAGCTCTTCGTGCACTTGGAATCGGTATTACTGAATCTAAAGCGGTTTCTAGCAGTAATTCAGCTGGCGAAGAAGTTTGGGATATAACTCCAGGTTCACTTTATGGCCCCGCTTCAATAGATGTTGGAAATGCTGGAACGGTAATGCGTTTCATGCTTCCTGTTGCCGCTCTTGCGAAAGGGCTTATCAATTTCGATGGCGATCCTCGCTCGCATGAACGCCCCCTTGGACCCCTAATTAAGGCGCTCGAAGATTTAGGCGTTTTGGTTGATCATAAGAATCGTTATTCACTGCCCCTTTTAATAAATGGATCTGGATCGGTTCAAGGTGGCGAGATTGAAGTTGACGCCAGTAAATCAAGTCAATTCCTCTCTGCGCTCTTACTTGCTGGAGCGCGTATGAAAGATGGACTTACCTTGCGTAATTCTGCGAGCTCACTTCCCTCCCAACCTCATATCGATATGAGCGTTGCGATGCTGCGAGATTTTGGAGCAAGCGTTGAAGTTACATCGAAAAATGGCGAAGAAGTTTGGAGCGTTAAGCCAAGTAAATTAAATGGAAGGGAATTGGTGATTGAACCTGATTTATCGAATGCTGCTCCCTTTATGGCAGCTCCGATGATCTGTGGTGGCTCGATCATCATTCGCGATTGGCCGAGGTCGACTACTCAACCTGGAGATCGACTACGGGAGATCTTCACTGCCATGGGTGCGAAGATTGAATTTGTAGAGACGAGTGAACTACGGGGCCTGAAGGTCTCGGGAACTGGTTCCATCCACGGTATCGATATAGATCTGCATGATGAAGGTGAATTAACTCCTTCAATCGCTGCCCTTGCCGCGCTTGCGGACACACCTTCTTATTTGAAAGGGATTGGTCACCTACGGTTACATGAGACTGATCGTTTGGCCGCGTTAGCGAAGGAAATCAATCTGCTCGGTGGAAAAGTGAGCGAAGAAGAGAGCGCGCTTCGAATCCAACCGGCAAAGTTAGCTTTGAATAAGGATGAGAACCTGTTTCATACATATGAGGATCACCGGATGGCAACGGCAGGAGCAATAATCGGCCTGGCCCTTCAAGGATTGATTGTTGAGAATATTGAAACCACAGGTAAAACGATGCCTGAATTTCCAGCGCTCTGGAGTTCAATTCTCGTATGAAAAGTCGTCGCTATGACGAGAGCGATGCGCGCATTAGAGCGCCGAGGTCCAAGCCAAGGCGAAGTAAGGATCGCCCGGACTACTCATCATCCCCAATCGGATTTGTAACAACTGTCGATCGTGGCCGAATAACTTGCATTCTCGATAGCGGCCAAGAAGTAACCGCGATGAAGGCGCGTGAGTTAGGAAAGAATGCAGTAGTTGTTGGTGACTTAATTCGCCTTGATGGGGATGTGACTGGTGCGGAAGGAACACTCGCCCGAGCAGTCGAGGTACAACTGCGAAAGAATTTTCTATCGCGAACTGTTGATGATGCAGGCGCGTTTGAGAAAGTAGTAGCAGCAAATGTAGATCAACTTGTGATTGTGGTTGCGGCCGCTGATCCAACCCCGCGATTGGGTTTCGTAGATCGTTGTCTGGTAGTTGCTTTTGATCAAGGTATAGAGCCGATTATCGTGGTAACTAAATGTGACTTGAGTGAGCCAGATGAATTCTTAAAAGCTTACGATGGGCTTGAGATCTCAACTTTCAAGACTTCTAAGAAAACCAATATGAACCTAGATTCACTTCGTCAAAAATTAGCTGGGAAAAAATCCGTGCTAATTGGCCACTCGGGCGTGGGAAAGTCCACGCTATTTAATGCGCTCTTGGGAAGTCAGGCGCGGTTAACGGGTGATGTAAATATTGCAACCGGTAAGGGTCGCCACACATCATCTAGCGCGTACGCCCTTGAATTTAGCGGTGGTGGTTGGATTATCGATACCCCAGGAGTTCGTTCTTTTGGTCTTGAACATGTTGATCGCTCGCGAGTTATTGGCGCTTTCGAAGAACTTGCCTCGATAATCAATAACTGTCCAAAGCGTTGCTCCCACGATGAGCCAAGTTGTGCTTTGAATGCGAGCGCCGAGGATGAGCGAGTGAGCCAGCGCATAGCGGGGCTCCGTCGAATCCTCGCCGCAAGTTCGCAACCTATAACCTAAGACAATGCGCGCCTATCCAGGAGATATAAATAGCGATATCGAGTTAATGAAGCGCCTTGCTGAGGCAAGCGATTCAATCTCACTTGATCGTTACAGCGCCCAAGATCTAAAGATTGAGACTAAGCCTGATCTGACTCCAGTTACCGATGCTGATCGAGCTGTCGAATTGAAGATTCGTGAGATTTTGAAGGCAGAGCGACCCGAAGATCTTATTGTTGGTGAAGAGTTTGGTCGGCCCGAAGTAATCTCCCCAAATTCGCGTTATTGGGTTATTGATCCGATTGATGGAACAAAGAATTTCTTAAGGGGCGTTCCGATTTGGGCAACCTTAATCGGACTTGTTCACCGTGATGAATCAGGCTCTGATCGCGTTGTCGCTGGAATAGTAAGTTCACCAGCTCTATTTCGCAGGTGGTACGCCGCCTCTAACTTTGGTGCTTACACTGAAGTTAATGGGGGAATCGCAACTCAAATTCACACATCGAAAGTCATGAATCTAAAGGATGCCTCGCTCTCATTCTCAGATCTCGCTGGTTGGGGAGAACGAAAAGAGAGTTATTTGAACTTTATGGAGAAGGTCTGGCGCGTGCGCGGAATTGGCGATTTCTGGTCGCATATGTTGGTCGCCGAGGGCGCCGTCGATATTGCAGCTGAACCATCACTCGCACTCTGGGACATGGTCCCGCTTGCAATCATCGTCGAAGAGGCTGGTGGAATTTTCTCGGATCTTGAAGGGAACGTGGGCCCCTTTGGAAAGAGTGGCATCTCCGCTAATCGTCCACTCCATGGCGCATTTTTAGCCTCTATCAATACCAGCGCTAAGAATTCGAGTAGCAAATAAATGTCTCAGAACAGCGCCCCGCTTGATCTTGAACAGATAGACCTAAATATCTCTGGGATGACTTGTTCATCCTGTGTTTCGACAGTTGAGCGCTCGTTAAATAAAGTTGCTGGCGCTAAAGCAACGGTAAATCTTGCAACCGAGACCGCTCACATCCTCGTGCCGAGAGGGACTTCAAGTAAGACATTGTTGGATGCAGTTAAGTCGGCTGGCTATGGCGCAAAGCTTCGAACCGATGAGAGTGAAAGTTTTGCCCATACAAGAGGTCTGGGTTGGCGCGTACTTCTCTCTCTTCTTCTAACAATTCCCGTAATCGCTCTTTCGATGTTCCATCAACTACATAAACGCGTTGATTCAATTATTTTGGGAATTCTTGATTCGCTCTCTATTCCTGAACCGCTCTATTCACCAACTGGTTGGCTTGTGATTGCCCTAAGCGCTCCTGTAGTTGTAATTCTTGCCTGGCCAATTCATCGCGCGGCGATTCGAAATCTATTGCATCCAACTATGGATAACTTAATTTCTCTTGGCTCACTCGTCGCATTTACTTGGTCAATCTATGCAAATTCAACTGGGGCGGGTGATATCTACGCTGAGGTCGCAGCCGCGGTAGTAACTTTCATAATCTTCGGGCGTTATCTCGAGTCGATCGCAAAACGACGTGCTGGTTCAGCGCTTTCACATCTGCTCTCCATGAATCCACGCGAGATTCGAATCTTGCGCGGAGGTGAAGAGATTCTGGCTCCCATAGAAAATCTAGTTGTTGGCGATAGATCTGTGGTGCGCGCCGGGGAGCGCTTCCCGACCGATGGAGTAGTTATCGAAGGAACTAGTAGCGTCGATAATTCACTTCTCACCGGCGAATCGATGCCGATAGAAGTTCATCCTGGTTCTAACGTGATTGCCGGGGCGATAAATCAAGGCGGGCGGCTGGTTATCGAAGCTAAGCGAGTTGGATCAGATACGGAACTCTCTCGGATTACAAAGATGGTCCTTGCAGCACAAGCAGAGAAAGCACCGATTCAACGATTGGCTGATCGCATCAGCGGCGTCTTCGTACCGATTGTTTTGATAATTGCGATTGCAACACTTGCTACTTGGATCGCCCTCGGTAATGACCTCGCACCCTCAATCTCAGCTGCTGTCGCAGTATTGGTAATCGCCTGTCCATGTGCACTTGGCCTTGCTACCCCAGTTGCACTTCTCGTCGCCTCGGGCCGGGGTGCAAGCAGCGGAATCATCATGCGCAAAGTCTCAGTTCTAGAGATCGCGCCCAAGATCGATACCGTCGTTTTTGATAAGACCGGAACGCTCACAACCGGAGTTATGAAAGTGCAACAGGATGTAATTGCGCCCAGCCCTAAGTTGGCAATAAGTGTCGAAGAGTCGCTGCGAGCGATAAAAACTATTGCCGCCTCCAGCAATCATCCAGTCGCAACCGCTATCTCAAATCATTTAGTCGGAGATATTTCGTTACCAATGGCGGAGTATCAAGAGATCCCAGGCCAAGGTGTTGCAGCCCGAATTAAATTTGATTCTGGAGCTGTACCTGTACTTATGGGAACTCCTGAATCAATCCGAAGGGCTTCGCTCGATTTTCCAGTTGAGATTGAAAAGATCATCAAAAGCTCGCAAGAAAAAGGAAATTCGCTCTCCGTCGTTGCTATCGATGGCATAGCTATTGCGGCCTTCGAAGTAGGCGACTCGGTGCGAGAAGATAGTAGGGCTGCTATTTCAGGTTTCAAATCGCTCGGAATCGATACTTGGTTGATTACTGGAGATAACGAGGGCGCTGCAAATCAGATTGCGCAAACTGTCGGAATTCCGGCGGTAAATCTGATGGCACGAGCTACCCCTGAAGCAAAAATCGAGAAGATCAAGGCGTTACAACGTGAAGGTAAGAAAGTCCTAATGGTTGGTGATGGCATCAATGATGCCGCGGCCTTAGCTGCCGCTGATCTAAGTATGGCGATGGGCACAGGTACAGATACTGCTCAAGCAGCCGCCGATATCACTTTGATGCGTCCATCACTTATAGCGGCAATCGATTCGATCCAGTTATCTAAGAAAACACTGAGAACTATTAGGACAAATCTTGGTTGGGCCTTTCTTTATAACGTTTTTGGTATTCCAGTTGCAGCAATCGGAGCGCTAAGTCCGATGTATGCCGGAGCAGCGATGGCGCTATCAAGTCTTTTTGTCGTGTTGAATTCGCTTCGCATTAGCCGTACCACTACGCTCCACGCGTGAATGTAACCAA
>CAZZIN010000030.1:0-7251 GCA_964654425.1 uncultured Clavibacter sp.
ATCAAAAGGCCCGTCCTTCTTGATGAAATCGCAGCAACCCTCCTGTCGCGGAAATGCCGTGACCGATTAGTCCAGAGGAGGTGGGGTAAAAGCATGCGTCGCTATGAATTGATGGTGATCCTAGATCCAGATCTAGAAGAGCGAACAGTCGCACCAAGTCTTGAGACATACCTCAAGATCATCAAGGAATCCGGTGGTCGAGTCGACAAACTCGATATCTGGGGCCGTCGTCGTATGGCATTTGAAATCGCTAAGAAGAGCGAAGGAATCTATGCCGTCGTTGATATGCACTGTGAGCCAGCCGCAATCAAAGAGTTGGATCGCCAACTTAATTTGAACGAAGCAGTACTTCGAACAAAAGTTGTCCGTCCAGAGTAAATCCGCCAATAGAAGAAGACACTTAAAGTAGATAGAGAGAAACGAATATGGCAGCGGGCGATACACAAATCACATTAATCGGAAATTTAACGAACGATCCAGAACTGCGCTTCACGCCCTCAGGCGCTGCAGTCGCAAAGTTCACAGTCGCTTCAACTCCGCGTTACATGGACCGCCAGACAAATGAATGGAAGGACGGGGATACCCTCTTCCTCCAATGCCAGATCTGGCGCCAAGCCGCAGAAAATGTGGCCGAGACACTAACTCGCGGAATGCGTGTAATTGTCTCTGGCCGATTAAAGCAACGCTCATACGAGACTAAAGAAGGCGAGAAGAGAACCGTCTTTGAAGTTGAAGTAGATGAGGTTGGACCATCACTGCGTAACGCAACAGCTAAAGTTACAAAGACCACCCGCCAAGGCGCTGGTGGCAGCTTTAGCGCACCTACTGAATCCACCGATGACTCCTGGTCATCAACAGCAAATGTCGGCGGCGGTTGGACCTCAACCACCTCTGATGAGCAACCACCCTTCTAAAAAACCAACCATTCCGCCTCTTTTGGCGGGCCCAGAACAAGGAGCACCACAATGGGAGCACGTTCCAACCGGAATCTGAAGCAGAAGCCGAAGGTCTCACAGGCTGCGCTTAAGAAGATAAAGAAGAAGCCTTGTGCGTTCTGTCGCGACAAGGTCACATATATCGATTACAAAGATGTAGCAACGCTACGTAAGTACATAACCGATCGCGGCAAGATCCGCGCTCGTCGTATTACTGGCGCTTGCACCCAGCATCAACGTCAAGTCTCTGATGCGATTAAAAATAGCCGCGAAGTAGCCCTACTTCCTTACACATCAACCGCACGCTAGTAGGAGGAAAAGATGAAACTTATTCTTACTCGTGAAGTGCAGGGCTTAGGCCGTGCCGGCGATGTAGTTAATGTTAAAGATGGTTACGCACGTAACTTCCTGATACCGCGCGGAAATGCAATTGCGTGGAGTGAAGGTGGCGAAAAGCAGATTGATGGAATTCGCCGGGCACGACAGTCTCGTGAAATTCGCGATAAAGACCATGCAAATGAAATCAAGACCAAACTAGAGTCTGCAACTTTTGAGATAAAGGTAAAAGTTGGTTCAACTGGTCGTCTATTTGGTTCTGTGACTGAAAAAGATGTTGCTCTAGTCATCAAGAGTGAGACTGGACTTGATATCGATCGCCACAAAATCAAATTAATCAAACATGTAAAAAATCTCGGTAAGCACACAGCGAAGGTTTCACTTCTAACTGGAGTAGCCGCAAATATCACGATAAACGTGGTTGAATAAAAGTAGTTGAAGGAAAAGGCCCGCTGGAATCTGGCGGGCCTTATTTCATTTCTCGGAAAGAATAAATCTCAAAAATTGAGATACTTGTAAAAACTTTTCTCCACAGGCCAAATCTCTAGTTTGAGCGTGAAAAAAATGAAAAACAGAAGTTACCCACATTCTCTCCACAGGCGCTACACAGAGGTCGAGGCAGTTACCCACAGGTTCTTCGACTTACTCCACAGCCCCTCCACATGCGAAAAACGCTTAGTTAGGCGGTGTCAGTGGCGAGCATCAAGATACGCACATGAGTCTGGCAGAACTCCCAAATTATGAGGATCGTCGCTCTGCCGTCCCGGAATTTGATCGAACACCTCCTCAAGATTTAGTAGCAGAACAATCCGTTTTGGGTGGAATGCTTTTATCTAAAGATGCAATCGGTGAAGTTGTAGAAATTCTTCGTCAACGTGATTTCTACCGACCTGCACACGAATTAATTTTTGATGCAATTATCGATCTTTATGGCCGTGGCGAACCCGCCGATCCCGTAACGGTTTCAGCCGAATTAACAAAGAGAGGCGAGATTGCAAAGGCTGGTGGAGCTCCTTACCTTCACACCTTAATCTCCGCTGTCCCTACTGCTGCGAATGCAAATTACTACGCAAAAATTGTCAGAGAGCGAGCAATAGCGCGTCGGTTAGTCGAGGCCGGAACAAAGATTGTCCAGATGGGCTATTCCACCGAAGGTGAAATCGATGATGTCGTTGATCAAGCCGAACAAGAGGTCTACCAAGTTACAGAGCGAAGAGCCGGTGAAGACTTCGTACAACTCAATACCTTAATTCCAGCCGCATTAGATCAAATTGAAAAACTGCAATCTGGGGCGCTCGCTGAAGGAGTTAAGACTGGATTTAGAGACCTTGATGAACTAACAAATGGTTTTCATCCTGGAAATATGATTGTTGTTGCTGCTCGACCTGCTGTGGGTAAATCAACCTTAGGTCTTGATTTCGCTCGCAATGCTGCTATTCATAACCAACAGTGCGCTGTCATCTTCTCTCTTGAAATGAGCCGCTCAGAAATCACAATGCGCATGCTCTCTGCTGAGGCAAGGGTGGCGCTTAACAACATCCGCTCCGGCTCTTTAAGTGATGAGGAATGGTCTCGATTAGCACGCCGGATGGGTGAAATAAATGATGCCCCGCTCTTTATCGACGATTCCCCGAATCTATCCATGATGGAGATTCGTGCTAAGTCGCGGCGCCTAAAGCAACGTCATGATTTGAAGTTGGTAATAATTGATTATCTCCAACTTATGACTTCTGGCAAACGCGTCGAGAATCGCCAACAAGAAGTCTCCGAATTTTCCCGCCAACTAAAGCTCCTTGCGAAAGAATTAAATGTCCCAGTCGTAGCTATTTCCCAGCTAAATCGTTCCCCAGAACAGCGTGCAGATAAAAGACCAATGCTCTCTGATCTTCGTGAATCTGGTTCGATTGAGCAGGACGCAGATGTAGTAATCCTGCTACACCGGGATGATTTGTATGATCCACAAAATCGTCAGGGTGAAGCTGATCTGATGGTGGTTAAACATCGAAATGGTCCAACAGACCGAATCCCAATTGCTTCACTTCTTCACTTTGCTAAGTTCGCAGATATGGCACCTAAGTACACAATCCCACAAGAGCGAATTGTTAAAGATAACTAGATAACGCGTTTTCAAGGATTACAAGTAGGACAATTCGCCGCGCTCGTCATTTTTTTCTCATTAAAGTTCTCGATTTTGAAGTCACATTTAACGCACCCAAGTATTGTGCCGGAAATAGCTGTAGCAACATAACCTTTGCACTGTTCGCAATTGAGACCACGCAAGTTACCAATCTGACCGAATCCGGGAAGAGAGCAAGATTGGCAGAGCACGGATAGGCGAGATACAAGCTTTTCGGCGCATCTTGCTATTACTGCCGACCGGGAAGGCGACATATGTGCCCGTAGATCACTTTCCATAACTGCGATTCCACTTCTAGATCTTGCAACGCATTCATCAATTGCGTCGAGAAGTGCGCCTTTCTCTCTAACCCCCTTGTAGATGGGCTCTTTTGCACCCTCGGGATAGACGATTAGGGCATGATTTGGAAAGTCGGCCCTCGTCAAGAAGTCATCAATTTCTTGCGTTGTTTTGAACTGCTCTCTCACCGCGACTATGTCGAGGCCGCGCTCATACTCGACTAACTCAAAATCATTAACATCATCCACCCAAACGATGGCCTCTAAAGTTGAATTAAGTATAGGCAGGGCAGGATCCGGTCCAATCGTGCCCTCAGATGCAATTCCATAATTGGATTTAGTTGCAAGCATTCCGATACGAGCCTTTTTGATTGCAGTATCGCGCTGACTAAGCGTTCTTGGAATCTCAGCCGAAAAAGTGCCGAGCTGATCGGTGTCCCACTCATAATGATCCACTTCGATGCCAAGTCGATTAAAAGCAGGAGTAATCAAGTTCTGTTTTTCGTGCTTTGTTGTTAAAACAACCCGAATTCCATCGTAGGGGTGGGGCATATTGACTATTTAGAGAAGATTTTTATCAAAGAACCAATCGAACGGTGTGATTCAGCGGGATGTCGAAATCGTAGGTTCTTCTTTATTACATAAGTATTTCTTCGACCAACACGCACCACATCTATATAGCCGGCACCTTCTAAGTCTGCGATTATTCCTTGAGTTCGTCTTTCAGTGATTCCAACATTCTTTGCGATATCACTTATCAGCGCCGCGGGCTCACGAGAGATATAGATTAAAACGTGACCATGATTGGATAGGAAGGTCCAGCCATCTTTTGCCATACCCGGATTCTATCTCAATATGCGAAACGAAATACCCGAAAATCATTTCATATATACTCAGGTGGTGCCCAAGTCGCTAGAACTCGCTCTCACGAATCTGACCTCCGTATCAGTTCTTGTATTTGCCCTAGGCTTCCTAGCAGCCCGATTTAAAAGCGATATCCGCATTCCCGAGCCGGTTTATCAAATCATCTCTGTCTACCTCCTTTTTGGCATCGGTCTAAAAGGTGGAGTCTCGCTATCCAATTCGAATGGTTCAGGGATGGCCCTGCCCTTAATCGCGACCGCTCTTCTCGGCATCTTGATTCCCCTCCTTGCATTTATAGTTTTACGTTTTATTAGGAACTTAAGTGAGGTAGATAGAGGCGCAATTTCAGCACATTACGGATCAACTTCACTTGTTACATTCACTGCGGCGCTTGTATTTTTAGAGAACGCAAAGATCTACTACGAGGGTTTCGCAACGGCACTTCTCACTGTGATGGAAGTCCCTGGGATAATTGTTGGAATTTTTCTTGCAACAAGACATCTCTCTAGAGAAATGTCTTGGAGCAAGTCACTCAAGGAAATAGTGCTCGGTAAAACCATCATTCTTCTCGTTGGCGGTTTACTTATCGGAGCGCTCTCAGGACAAGCTGGATACGAAAGAGTGACACCATTCTTTGTCGATTTGCTTCCAGGAATTCTTGCTCTTTTCTTAATGCATTTGGGCTATTTAGCTGGCTCACAAGCGCATGTTGTAAAAGAAGTTGGAGTTGGCCTTGGAATATTCGCCATCATCTTCCCGATATTTGCAGGGGCAATTGGAGTGATTGCCGGTTCTCTTGTTGGACTATCAGTCGGAGGGGCAACAATTCTCGGAATTCTTTGTGCAAGCGCTTCATATATCGCAGCACCTGCAGCCGTACAAATTGCAGTACCGGAAGCCAACCCATCACTTTCAATCACAGCAAGTCTTGCAATTACATTTCCATTCAATCTTATTTTTGGGATTCCGATTCTTAAGGCGCTAGCAATGGCTGTCATTGGCTAGTTTTGTGGGGTGTGCTGACGAGCACGGTCCGCAATTCCAATACCGATAAGAACCACAAAACATCCGATTAGCTGCAACAAGGTGAGGCTTTCATTGAGCCACCACCAAGCAAATATGCCGGCGAGTACGGGTTCAATCATGCCGAAGATACTTGCTGTTGAAGCGCTAAGTATTTTCAATCCACTAATTACTAGAAGGTAAGGTGCAATCGTTCCCATAATCACAATCCATAGAATCAATGCCCATCCAGGGAGTGAAAATTGATCAAAACGCTGGAGCAGATTCAATTCATTAGAAAGTGCGGAGACTGGGAAATTCCAGACGGGAAGAGTAAAAAACAAGATAAGCGAAGCAACACCAAAGCCCCAGACCGCAATCGCGCCACTTGATTTAGTCTTTCCAAGTAGATCCCCAATTAAAAAGTAACCGGCTAGAGCTAGAGCATCAAAGAAGGCTGCCAGTAAACCGATCTCATCTACTGAAAGCCCACTCCAGATCTGGGTAATCATCAGCAAGCCAGATAGCGCGAGTGCAATCGCATACCAAAGTCCCCTTGGTACATGTTTCTTCAATACAAAACGTAGAAAGAGCAAGATCCAAATCGGCGCGGTGAATTCAATTAAGAGTGCAATTCCTACGTACATCCGTTCAATAGCAACGAAGTAAAAAGCCTGGACCATGGCAACGCCAACAACTCCAAAAAGAATTAGCCAAGGCAGCTCAGTTTTTGTTGGTTTTAACTCCCTACGTTTGAAAATTATGTAGAACGTGAAGAGGATGACAAAAGCGCCACCGGTTCGAATTTGGGTTAGGCGCCATGCCGAAAGCTCATCAAGAAGGACGATTTTGGAGACGATGCCATTGAAAGCGAAGAGGAAAGCCCCTAGAAATAAGTAAATCTCGCCCCGGAGCTTGGTTAGCACCGGCAAACCCTACCTGCTTAGAAGGCGGATTCGGGAACTCCCATAATTTCGCCATCTTCACGCTCGACGATTGCACGTGTAGCGCTAATCAATGGCAAGAAGTTATGGACGAAATACCTCGAGGCTGCAATTTTGCCCTGATAGAAATCCTTATCTTTTCCAGTTGCAGATTCAATCTTTGTGGCAGCAATATCTGCTTGGCGAAGTAACAGCCAAGAGATGATCACATCACCGACCGACATCAATAGGCGAGTGGTATTCAATCCACACTTATAAATCTCATCAGGCTTCTCTTGGCTAGCCATCGCATGAGTCACCAATTGAGCAATTATTGCCTGCAAATCTTCTAACGCTTTACTTAAGGTCGCCTTCTCTTCCGCATTAGTTCCACCTTTGGCTGCGAAAGCACCGATCTCTTTTGATAACTTGGTAAGCGCGCGACCATTATCTTTAATAATTTTACGGAAGAAGAAGTCAAGGCCTTGGATTGCAGTAGTGCCTTCATAGAGAGTATCGATTTTTGCATCGCGCACGTATTGTTCAAGCGGCCAATCCATTGTGAAACCTGAACCACCAAAAGTCTGTAGTGATTCAGTTCCAAGAAGAGTCCAAGCTTTTTCTGATCCGTAACCCTTCACAATTGGGAGTAAGAGATCGTTTAGGCGTTCGAGCGCTTCAATTTCATCGGTAGCTTTACCATCAGCTCTTGCGAGTGCAACAGCATCTTGAATTGATGCTGTGTAAAGAACTAGCGCGCGCATTCCTTCGGCGTA
>CAZZIN010000031.1:0-4070 GCA_964654425.1 uncultured Clavibacter sp.
CGACCTCTGGGTTATGAGCCCAGCGAGCTACCGAGCTGCTCCACCCCGCGTCGGAGAGATGAACTTTAGAGGTTCGTATTCAAAAGACCAAAATCAGCGACGATTTTGCGCTGCAACTGCAGCTTCAATCGCAGCCTTGAGTCGATCTTGGGCTTGTCCGTAAGCGGCGAAGTCACCTTTTGCGAGCGCTGCCTGTGCATCCGCTAGCGCACGTTGTGCACTTGCTAATGCTTGAGCCAAGTCACCTTGAGCAGGTGTCGAAGTTCCACCACTTGTTCCACTTCCACCGCCAGATGGTCTGTTTGTCGAAGTACCACTATCGCCACCGAAGACTTGATTCAATGCGCCACTTAATGTGTCATCAAATCCAATCTTCTCGCCGAATGAGACCAAGACTTTTTGAAGTAAAGGATAAGCAGCTGCGTTTGCGGTAGCGCGGACATAGACCGGCTGAACATAAAGCAGTCCGCCGCCAACCGGAAGAGTGAGCAAGTTTCCAAGAACTACATCCGATCCGCCTTGACGCAAGAGTGAAAGTGAGAGCGCTACTGTCGGATTAGCCTCGAAGTTCGATGCAACCTGTGACGGGCCTGCAATATTGGTCGAGCGCTGGAGCTGCAGGACTGTGAACTTTCCATAGTCTTCACCCGGATCAGAATTAACAATTGCAAATGCAGTCAAATTCTCGCGACCACCTCTTGGAACAAAGGGTGTAGTCAACGAGAAGCTTGCTTTCTTCTCACCAGGAAGTTGCAAGGTGTAGTAATACGGTGGCTGTGAACCGGCATTAGCACCGAGCGTTGAAGGATCGCGTGGTACGCGCCAGAAATCTTGTCCGCCGTAGAAAGCATTTGCATTCTTCACGTGATAGAGCGAGAGCACATCGCGTTGAACGCGGAAGATATCTTCTGGATAGCGAACATGTGAAATAAGCGCATTGCTCATCTCTGACTTCGGCTTAACAACACCAGGAAATGCCTTCATCCAGGTCTTCAAGACCGGATCATTTTCATCCCAGGCATAGAGCGTGACCGTTCCGTCGTAGGCATCAACGGTCGCCTTAACTGAATTTCGAATGTAGTTAATCGTCGAATTTGGTACCGCAGTTAATGGATTGTTATTGATATTAAGCGCATCAGTCGTAGCACCAGAGATATCGACTGTACGCGAATATGGGAAGCCAGAGCTTGTGGTGTATCCATCAATCATCCAAACGACTTTGTTATCGACAATCGCAGGATATGGATCGCCATCAATCTTTAGCCAAGGGGCAACCTTTGCTACGCGCTCACGCGGAACACGATTGAAGATGATCTTTGATTCATTATTGATTAAGTCTGTAAGAAGAATTCGCTGCTCTTGGTAATGAATCGCAAAGAGTAGACGTGAGAAGAGCGAGCCCATTGGAACTCCACCCTTGCCGGTGTATGTGTAATTCTTCTGACCATTTGGTGAGGCGTCATCTGGATAGTCGAACTCAACGGGGTCGTTACCCTTTAAGCCACCGACGATCGAATACTCAGGGTTGTTCTCACCGAAATAGATACGTGGTTGGTATTCACCAAGTTCACCTTTCGAAGGAATGTCACCCATCGAGAAGACTGGCTTTCCATCGGTATCTTGAGCATTTCCATAAGCGCTAACAAAACCAAACCCATGTGTATACACGAGATGATCGTTAATCCAGTTTCTATTGGGATTTCCTTCAACATTTAACTCACGAACTGCGACGACCATATCGCGCATCTGTCCATCAACCTTGTAGCGATCAATATCTAATGACTCATTAAATGCGTAATACGGGCGGATCTGTTGTAGTTGGCGGAAAGTAGATGAGAGGACATTTGGATCCATCAAGCGAATATTTGAGATAGTCGCTTGATCATCAGCTAGCTGTCCTGCGCTCGTATTTAAAGTAGCTTGGTAATCACGTATTTCAACCTTATCTAGACCATAAGCAAGGCGCGTTGCTTCAATGTTGCGTTGAATGTAAGGCGCCTCCTTTGATGATTCAGTTGGCTTTACTTGGAATTGTTGAATCAATGCAGGATAAACACCGGCAACCAAGAACGAGGAGAGACCAAGTAGAGCTGTACCGGCGGCTGGAAGTACCCATGAGCGGCGGAAAATATTGGCAAAGAAGAGAAGTGAACAGATTGCCGCAATTCCAGTGAGAATTGATTTCGCAGGTAGAACTGCATTTACATCGGTAAATGTAAGACCGGTGATGATTCCCTCATCAGAGGTGGCCAAGGCAAAACGATCTAACCAATAAGCGACCGCCTTGAGCGCCACAATCAATCCGAGCAAGATTGAGATCTGAACTCGCGCGGTGACCGTGGTGCGATCTTCGCGTACTTGTGGCCGAATTCCACCGTAGATGTAGTGGACTACGCCGGCTGCAACAGTCGAGAGAATCAGTGTTGAAATTCCCCAACCAACTAGCGATTGCCAGAATGGCAAGGTGAACATGAAGAAGGATGCATCGCGACCAAACTGGGGATCTGTTACGCCAAAAGGTGTGGCATTGCGATAGAGCATCCAGCCTTCCCAGAAGCGCGCTCCCGCGTTTCCAGCGAAGTAGAAGATTGCAAGTGCGATACCGATAATCGCAGCACGCTTGATTGGTTCGATCTGCGCGCGATAACGCTCGAGATTATCTGCCTCAACAGTTAGAGGCACATAGATTGGACGCTTCTTATAAGCGATGAGAATGTTTGAAACTATTAGAAGCGAAGTAAGTAGACCGAATATGGCAAAGAGCGTTGCTCTTGTCGTTAGTAACTTCGTCCAAACTTCAGAGTATTCAACAGAGCGGAACCAGAGATAATCGACATAGAAACCACTTAGTGAGACCAGGATTACCGCGATGACGGTCAAAATCGCAATAGTCAGCGGCAAGGCGCCTATTCGTCGCCGTTCCCCCGGATTTCGTCTTGGGAAATTTAGATTACGGAAGGGATTGTCTGGGTTATCTCCAAATGCCATGGGGCGAGATTAGCCAAGGTTTAGCAGGTAGGGAATCTGAAGTCATCCGGCGCTCTCAAAGCTTCGAGAGCCTCTTGCAAAGTTGAGACCGGGATTACTTTTAAACCCTTTGGAACGTGTTTTATATCAGGACAGTTTGCTCGTGGCGCTAAGAAGATCGTCGCTCCCTTACGCGAGGCTCCAATCATCTTCTCCTCAATGCCACCAATGCCGCCAACCTGACCAGCTGGATTGATTGTTCCGGTTCCAGCAATCTTTCGTCCTCGCAGCAAATCCTCAGGTGTCATCTTTTCAATCACGCCAACAGCAAATATCAGTCCAGCGCTCGGACCGCCGACGCCCTTGATATTAAAATCGATATCGATCGGGAATTTTGCCGTTGTTCCTACAAGAATTCCGATTGCTGGTTTGTTCGGCTCAGCTCCTGGCTCTTGGCTTGCGACCAGGCGAACCCGCTCTCTAATCACCGTGTTGACTCCATCGACTAGGCGCTCAATCTCTACCTCGACAACATCGCCGACTTTACGATCGGCATAGGAGTTACGAATCGCTTCAAAAGAGGTGATTGGGTCGCCATCAACTTTAAGGACTTTATCTCCTCGTTGGAACTTACCTTTTCCTTCGGAGTAGTCCCGGATATCGCTGATGAAATAGATCTCCTCGATCTTGTAACCAAGATAGTTAAGGGCTGCAGCTGTTGCCGTCACCTTGGAACTGGCCATCTCGGCCCGTGAATCTCGCTCAACCGTCTTGCCTTTTACTACAGGTGGATAGATTGATTCCTTTGGTAAAACTACATGTGGGCCAATCGCCCAGTTATAGATTGTCTCTGCGCCAAAGACTGGCGCGTTCGGATTGGTTACCAAGATTGAAGTTATGTACAGCTTGCCATTTGGTTTATATGAAGGCGCATCATTAATTGAGATCAATTTTCCAGTCACATTATCTGGAACGCCAGGTTTAAAGAAGACATATGGGATAGGAGCAACAAGGGTTGCAACGGTAAGAAGGAAGAAGAAGAACTTTGCGGCAAAGGGCCAGCGATATCTAAGTGGCGAGATTGAATTAAACATCGCGCTTCT
>CAZZIN010000031.1:4170-7146 GCA_964654425.1 uncultured Clavibacter sp.
TTGCTGAATCTTCTCTAAATGAATCTTGGAACTTTCGGAATCTACCAACGGAGCGCGCGGTGTTTCGGTCGTACTTGGATTTCAACCGGGTCACCCAGTACGCATATGCAAGGCCCCCGGATAAGGCAACGATTGGGATGATCCACCAGACTAGGGCTGAGACCGGAGCTGAAGAGTTGCTCTCGGCAAATATCTCAAGAACTTGCTGAGAGTTTAGAACGCTTTGCACCGGCCCAGCCTAGGAGAGTTCGCCCCGTAGCGCGCACTGGGAAGATTTTGTGACTCTTCGTGGTTGCCTAGGCAAATGATCAGGCAGTTCTAATGTATTTGCGGAAGGGTTAGGTAAATGGCCGGCTTTGGATTTACACCATCTGGTGACCCTAACGACCCAGAAGATAAGAAGCCTTCCAATAATCCTTTTGGAAGTTTCGGCGATATTTTCCAGCAATTCTCAAATATGGGTTTGAATCTTCAAGGACTGATGGCCGCCCTATCCGGGCAGAAGACTCCCGCCTCACTTTCAAAAGAGATGATTCGAGATATCTCAAGAAAATTTCTCTCAGCTCATGGTGAACAACCTGTTTCAATCGCAGATTTAAATTTAGCTCAAGAGGCGCTCAACATCGCTGACTTGTGGCTAAATGAAGCGACAGTATTTCCACCTCTGCCCATCCCAGATACCTGTGCGCTAAGCCGAAGGGACTGGATTGATTCGACTCTTGCTGGTTGGGAAGAGATTGCAAAACCCCTTGTCGAGGGCATGAGTGATGCAATGTCTGCAATGTTGCGTGAGAACTTTGGTGAGAATGCAATCGAAGGTTTGAACCTTCCAGGTTTTAGCGGTGGCGCCACAGGCATGCAAATCCCACAACCAGTACTTGCCGCAATCATGGGAACTTTTATGAGTTCGCTAATAAGCAGCCAACTGGGACAGACGATCGGAAATCTCTCTACAACGGTTACGGGTTCTAATGATGTTGCACTTCCGCTCGCTCGAGAGATTCGTCCCGGGCTAATCCCACAGAATTGCAATAACTGGGGAGCTGGACTTGATATCGAGTTACATGAGGTTCGTATTTATCTTGCTCTGCGTGAGATTGCCGCTGCTCGACTATTTCATAGCGCTCCTTGGCTGCGCGATTACATCCGTTCTGCGATTTCGACTTACGGAAAAGGAATCCGCGTAGACATCACAGCGATCACTGAACAAGCGCAAGAGGCGATGAACTCTGGCCAACTTGATCCCTCAAACCCTGAGTCGCTAACTCTCGCGCTATCGGGCGGTCTATTTACTCCCGAAGAGACTCCAGCACAACGTAACGCGTTAGAAAATCTAGAGACCCTTCTTGCACTAATTGATGGCTGGATCGATGCAGTTGTCGCACTTTCTGCGAAAGACCGCCTTCCCTCACTAATTAAATTAAGGGAGACTCAACAGCGACGGCGAGCGACCAAGTCGCCAACTCAAGAGCTCTTTGCAACGCTCGTTGGCCTTGAAGTCTCACCTCGCCGAACGAGAGAGGCGAGTGCTTTCTGGGAGAAAGTGGTTGAACTCAAAGACATCAAGAGTAGAGATGAGATTTGGGAAGAGGCGCTGCTCTTGCCGAGGGGCGAACAGCTAAGTGATGCTGATGCATTCTTGAAGAGTCGAACAGTTCCCGATGATCTCTCAGGATTAATTTAGAATCATTTGCTTAGCTAGATAAAACTAGATAAAAAAGGCGAAGTCCCCGGGCGCACAATTTCTTATCTGCCTTCCCCTTGCAGATACGAAACGGTTATCCGAGGACTTCGTTGGCGAAAAGTACGACATCGGCATCTAAGTAGGCAACTCACCTAAACCTCAATTTGCGAAAAAAGACTCATCTTTAACTCGAGAGTTTCTATTTGATTTCTGGCGCGCCAACTCGCAATTGCCCAAGCAAGAGAGCATTTTCGGATTAGGCTCGCGAGATAAATAAGGAGCCAAATCCCCGGCTAAAGAGATTTAGCTGGCGAGAGTTAGCTTGAGGTGGTCGTGTGGATAACTTCATTCAAGAGGAGATCTTCGAGGCTAATCTCCCGGCCGTGCGCGCCCAAGCCTCAAAATCAACTAGCGAAGTGCGTATTCCTCCTACAGAGATTGCCGGCGGAGCCGAAGTTCGCGTCATAAAGAGCTCCCGTCGCCGAAGGTCCATAAGTGCTTATCGAGAACATGGCGCGATAGTCATCCAAGTCCCAGCGCGGTTATCAAATTCAAAGATCCAAGAGGTCATACCAGAGATGGTCGAGAAGATACTTTCCCGCGAGGCCCGCGAGAAAATGAGTGATGGCGAGTTATTTGATCGTGCAATTGAACTTCTTGAGCAATACCTCCCTGAGTTCAAGGTAAGCCCAGTTAGCGTTCTCTGGCGCTCCATGAGCGAGCGTTGGGGTTCATGCACCACCCAAGATCGGACTATTCGAATCTCAGATCGACTAAACGGTGCGCCCGATTATGTTGTTGATTACCTATTAGTCCATGAGTTAATCCATCTTGAGATACCTGACCACAGCCAAGGGTTTGAGACCTTGCTCGCTCGCTTTGAGCGATCCGACCTCGCTAATGCATATCTCGAAGGCTACGAAGCCGGAGCCCGCGGTTAGGTACGGCCACCAGCCAAGGCAAATCGGGCAAATTCGGTCTAAATGGCCTAATTGGGTGAGGAAACGCGCTCATTGAGCGCGTATTGCGAGGGTTTGAGCGTGAGCCGGGGGTATGGTTGAGCGTATTCGCAGGCAGAAGAACCTGTGAGGATCGGAGGAAAGAATGGCTGAGACATATAAGGGTGAGGCCTATTGCGTTAAGTGCAAGGAGAAGCGTCAGTTCGAAGGAACGGTGAACGTTTCGGACTCTGGTCGTCGTATGGCCAAGGGCAAGTGCCCCGTTTGCAACACCACTGTCAATCGCATCTTGGGCAAAGCCTAAAAACCTAGTAGTTCGAAAACCCTAGTAGT
>CAZZIN010000032.1:0-7070 GCA_964654425.1 uncultured Clavibacter sp.
GTAAGACCTGTGCCGGTGCACTCGTACGCGGACTTGATAAGAGTGGAGAACCAAAAGCGGTTTATATCTATAACGTTGTTGATAACGAATGGTCGATGAAGGAATATGGTGATCAGGCTGTTGTTTGGCAGACCGCTGTGAATCCGATTATTGCCATGGAGTTAATACACAAGGGAATTTGGAGCCCACGCGGAGTTAATGGCCCCGAATGGTTTGAGCCGAAGCCTTTCTTGAAACTTCTTGAAGAGTATGGAACTTCCTGGCATATTCGCGAAGAATCTACGACTGGGATTGCTAAGTAACTCGAAGTCCAACTAGGGGGATGACAAAGTGAGTATTCGCCCGATTGCACTTGTTACCGGAGCATCCGCTGGAATCGGTGCATCTTTTGCGGAGTACCTTGCAGAACTTGGTCATGACTTAGTACTTACCGCGCGAGATCAACATCGACTTGAAGAATCAGCAAAGTCGCTTCGCGAAAAGTTTGGCATTGAAGTTGAGGTAATTAAGGCCGACCTTGCTACAAATGAGGGGTTGAAGCTGCTTGAGTTACGCCTCGAGAATAAGAGTCGTCCGATTGAAGTCCTAATCAACAACGCAGGCTTTGGAATAAACAAGAGTTTCATTACAAGCGAGCGCCAGATCGAGAATGATCTACTTGATGTTCTAGTCCGAGCCCCTTTGCGCCTAATGCATGCTGTACTTCCGGCAATGAAAGAGCGCGATAGCGGCACCATCATCAATGTCTCGAGCGTCGCAAGTTGGATTGCGGGTGGAACCTATAGCGCGGCTAAGTCATACCTGACGATTTTGAGTGAATCTCTCCATACCGAATTGCGTGGGACAAATGTAAAAGTTCATGCTCTCTGCCCAGGTTTTACTCGAACCGAATTCCACCAACGGGGTCGGATGAAGATGACCGGGCTACCAGAGTTCTTGTGGCTAGATTCAGGCGATGTAGTAAGGGCAGCTTGGCGAAGCGCTTCAAAAGGTAAGGCAATCTCGATTCCCGGATCCCAATACAAGATTCTTACCTTTGCAATGCGTTACTTTCCAAGGCCGGTGGTTCGAAGAGTTGGAATGAATGCCCGTAAGAGACAACGGCAAAAACCCTAGTTCTCAGCAAATTCCTCACATTCTGTAGAGGTTCGTTGAGCAATTTCTACCCCTGCGCCCTTTAGTATTCATTCAATAAATCCAGTATGGAGCCTTCGGAGGGAATTGTGCGAAGTTCAGTTATAACACTTGGCAAGAGAGCAAGCGTCACCGCCGCCATGGCCTTACTTCTCACTACTACCTCTTTCATCCCCGCCGAAGCTGCCAATAAAGCTGGTGGTCCTTGCCCCAAGCTGAATGCGAAGACCCGCATTGGAGGCGATCAATATGTTTGCACTAAAAATCCGATTGTTAAAAATGCAAAGCGAACATGGGTTTGGGCAGGCTGCCTTGATGCAAATAAGTTGTATACCGATTCAGTAAAACGTCTTGCTGATCTGAAGGCCGGTCTTGCAACTGCAAAGGCAAAGCTTGATGAACTAGTTGCTGAAATTCCTGCCGCTGAAGCTAAGGCAAAAGAATATGACGGAAAGATTGCTTCCACGCAGATAAAGCTCGATGCAGCGAAAGTTAAGTACCAAGCAAGTTTGGCCAAAGGTGCGGCGTATCAGAAGGCAACCGACCAGTGGAACAACGCAATCAGAAGTTATGAACGCGCTATCGCAGGTTTTAAGCGTGCTGCCGATAATTGGCGCGAAAAGGGCGCTGACGTGACTGCTCAACAGAAACGTCTTGATCTTCAATCCCAGACGATTGCTGCCTCGGAACTTGAAATCAAGTCGAACCTACAGGGTCGCAATCAAGCTTGCCGTCCAGGTCTATAGAAAACCGGGACAAAAAAGAACTCCTTAACCGACTGTAACTTTTGTTTTAGTCGCTCTTAAGGAGATGGTGCTTAAGTCCTGTCTTGCTGGGCGAGCCTGAACTTTTCCATCAAGGGCAAACTCTGCTCGATGCGCTGGGCAGACCCACTTCCCGCCGCTAAGGCCAACGGTTGCGCCTTCATGCGTGCAGGAGAGATTCAAAGCGCGAAAGCCATTTACCGCATTAGAAGTTCGTACTAGCGCTAACGAGCGACCGCTTCCATCCTGGAATTGAACTACTCCACCCACTTTACGAAGCGCCGTGTTCTTCGAAATCAGAACTTCGACCTTCCCATCAGCTAGCACTTTTACATTGCCGTCAGCAATAGCAGTATCAGGCAGTAAACCAAGCGTGAGCACAGCTAACCCACAAAGTAGCGATCTTCTCGATAATGAATTTTCGTTTTCCATAAATATCCTCTCGTTACGCTCTAATGGTGAGAATGTATACCTTGGCAAGGCTCTTTTCTACAATCGCCTTACTTTCATACTTGATTCTCAGGCTCTACACAGAACCTACTTGGTGGAGTGAACTCTTTTTCTATAACTTAGTACCAATAGCGGCAATGATTTCTATTCTCTGCTCGCCGATTCCTGAAGATTCACTAGGTAAGCGGTTCGTTTCAATTGCCTTATTGACTTGGACATTCGGTTCAATTTTCTCCTCAATCGATTCTTTCTTCCCTATCGAATTAACATTTGCTTCCGAGATTGCATATGCGACTTTTTATCCGCTTGCTATCTATGGGGCAATAAGATCACTTCGAGTTCAAACAAAGAGTAAACGGCTTGAAGTACTAGACACGCTAGTCATAGCTTTGAGTGGTACGACTCTACTTTCAACGTTTTTTCTCGAACCTGCTAGCGAAAATTTCATCGGTTCAGATTTCGAAATTTTTCTAACCATCATCTATCCGGTGGCAAATTCAATTCTCGTTCTTACAGTCTTTGGGATAGTTCTGCTTCAAAGAACGAATCGACGTAACTTGATCTTTCTATTGGGTGTTAGCATCTTTGCGGCAAGTGACTTTTACTATCTTTGGTTAAGTCAAAGTGGTAGTTATCTCTATGGATCTTGGAGTGATTCGATATGGTTATTGGGTTTTGTAGTTCTATCCCAAAGTTACTGGTTTCCCATAGATGAAGAAGAGCACCCGCGAAGCTTCAATCCGGCTCTGGTAACTACTGCCCTGCTATTAAGTATCCTCATACTTGCAATCTCCGTTCTTCGCCCCGATTACTTCCCGCGCTTTGTGCTCATTCCGGCCTTTGCCACCATCGGGCTTGCCTTCACGCGGATGGCGGTAGCTATGTCTGATGCCCGTCGGATCGGTGACGAACGGATCCTCGCGCGGACCGATGAGTTGACCGGGCTAGCTAATCGGAGGAGATTCCTTGCCGAGTTCGATGAGTTCACTAGAAAGCCCGGCTCGCTATTGATCCTTGATCTTGATGGATTTAAGCCGGTTAATGATCGTTTGGGTCACGAGGCTGGAGACCAACTTCTTACCCAGGTCGCTCGCCGATTTGAGCGAGTTATTCCAAGCGGCGCTCTCCTTGCTCGCCTTGGTGGAGATGAATTTGGCGCACTTATTCCGGGCAACGAAGGCGTAGAAGTTGCAGTCGCGCTAAGGGCAAGCCTTGCCTATCCATTCCGAATCTTCGATGAAGCGATATCACTTGATGTATCGATTGGGGAAGTCTTTCAAACGGGCGGCGGATCCAGCCAAACCTTGCTGCGGCTGGCCGATGAGGCGATGTACCGAGCGAAGCGTGATCGGACGGGAATCGCTAGCTCATCTCCGACAGGTGGAATCTGATTAGGTCGAGAGGACTTTCAGGCCCTAAAGTTCGCGTGTCCAAATGTCCACATTGAATGGGGTGAGATTCTCACATCTCCACTAGGAGGTTCCTAATTGGCTACACGCTTTACCAATAATCTCTTAATACTTGGGGCCGGCTCGGTCTCCCAATCAGTTCTACCTCTTCTTATTGAGCATCTAGTTGATGCAAAACAGATAACAATCATGGACCAGCGCGACAATCGTGCTCGCGTGAAAGATGCCCTTGACAAGGGCGCCACGTATGTACAAGACCAGATAACTCGAGGAAACCTCGATGCACAACTTTCTAAGTATCTAAAGGCTGGCGATTTTCTTCTTGATCTCGCTTGGAATATCGATGCCAACACCATATTGCAGTGGTGCTACGACCACGGTGTTATGTACCTCAACACCTCGATTGAAGAGTGGGATCCATACGAGGGCGGCGCAAATAAACATCCACTAGAGCGAACCCTTTACTACCGTCATATGCGAATGCGCGATATGAAGTCGCGCTGGAATAAAACAGGTGCAACCGCAATCGTTGAACATGGTGCAAATCCAGGTTTGGTCTCACATCTTGTGAAAAAGTCACTCGTAGATATCGCAACTCGTGCGCTTAAAGAGGGTAAAGCGAGCAAAGATATTGAAGCTGCACTCACTAGTGAGGATTACAAGAATCTCGCGCACTCTTTAGGAGTAAAAGTAATTCATATCTCAGAACGAGATACCCAAGTCACAAATAAACCAAAGCAATGGGGCGAATTTGTTAATACCTGGTCAGTTGAAGGTTTCTATGAAGAAGGCGTTGCTCCTGCCGAGCTTGGTTGGGGAACGCATGAGAAATCACTTCCCTTAAATGCTTACGAACATCCATCCGGGCCAAAGAATCAGATTGCAATCGCCCAACCGGGTGCAACAACTTGGGTACGTTCTTGGGTTCCTAATTTTGAGATTCAAGGAATGGTGATTCGCCATGGCGAAGCTTTCACCATCTCAGATCACCTCACCGTTTGGAGTGAAGGAAAAGCGATCTATCGCCCGACAGTTCACTACGCCTACTGTCCATCGAATGAAGCTATCGTCTCGATGAAAGAACTCGAGATGCTTAACTGGCAGCTCCATAAAGATCAGCGCATCATGAATGATGAGATAACTGCTGGCGATGATCGATTAGGTGTATTGCTAATGGGACATCCATATAAGTCATGGTGGACCGGTTCACTATTGAGTATCGAGCAATCTCGAAAGTTGATTCCTGGACAATCAGCAACGACGGTGCAGGTCTCCTCAGCTGTGTATGCCGCAGTCGCGTGGGCGATGAAAAATCCCAATGCGGGCTTACTTGTCCCAGATGAACTACCTTGGCGTGAAGTGCTCGCATATGCCGAGAAGTATTGGGGTGGAATTCACTCTGAAGCTGCGGATTGGGATCCGTTAATTAATCGTCGAGATCTATTTGAGGTTTGGAACAACAAGAAGGTCGATAAGAGCGACCCTTGGCAATTCTCGAACTTCCTCGTTTAATTTGGCTTAAGTGGCTTTGCCGCTTTAATCTCTTCGAGTCGCGCCAAGGATTCAAGTCTTTCCTTGGCGTGATCGACGATTGGTTCGGGGTAGCCCTTAGATAACCCATCAATCACCGTCCAAGGTTCGTGGATATCCTCACCACTTAGATGGGCAAGTTCAGGGATATAGCGCTTGATGTAAACACCTTCTGGATCAAAGCGTCTTCCCTGCTCAATTGGATTGAAAACTCGGTAATAGGGTGAAGCATCTGTTCCACATCCGGCAGTCCATTGCCAACCATGTGAATTCGAAGCAACATCATTATCAATCAGGTACTTCATGAAGAAGTTAGCGCCATGTTGCCATTCAATATGAAGGTCTTTGACCAAAAATGATGCAACCACCATTCTAGTGCGATTATGCATCCAGCCCTCTTTCACAAGTTGGCGCATCGCGGCATCGACAAATGGGAAGCCCGTCCGTCCTTCACACCATGCTTCAAACTTCTTTCCCGGCTTGTCGTATCTCATCTTCTTATACTTGACGTCGTAATAATCACGCGAAGTGTGAGGGTTGTTGTGCAAAACATCGGCATAAAACTCGCGCCAGGCAATCTCTTTGCGGTAAACCTCATGGCCTTTGTTCTGTCCTAAAACATCGAGCATGGTGCGTGGATGAATTTCGCCCCAGCGAAGATGCGGACTCATTCGACTCGTACCCTCAATCCCAGGGATATTTCTTGCATCGCCATAATCATTTGAAGCGCGCTTGATGAAGTCTTTGTAGCGCTTTATCGCTGCAGCTTCACCTGCTTGCTGTATCTCAACTTTTTCGCTCTTGTCCCAATCTGGGATGTGGCGATCACTCTTAGCTGGAGTAACCCAGGTTGGATTCTTTGGCGCAGAAACTGGCTTGCGCCAACCATGTGCGCTCCAGGCTCTATAGAAAGGCGTGTAAACGCGATATGGGGTTCCATCATCTTTCAATACTCGTCCCGGAGCGACGGCATACCCGCTACCAAGCTGGGTTAATTCAATTCCAGCTTTTCCTAATTTCTCATCAAGTAAATTTCCATACGGCGCAAAAGGATGAGCTGAGTGAATTGAGTCAATCGAATACTTTTTAGTAAGCCGGGTAAAGATCTCGATGGGATCTCCGGAAATAACGTGAAGTGCTCCACCAATCGATTCATCTAGCGCTTTCAATGAGCTAGCAAGATAGGCGCGTCGATGTGCACCTGCTCGCTCGGCGATTTGATCATCCATGATGAAAAGTGGGATTACTTCATCGGCTTCATCGAGTGCAGCGAGCAAAGCGGGGTTATCTGCAAGTCGCAAATCCCTGCGGAACCAGAAAATTGCACGCCTTGCCATGACATGATTCAACTAGCAAGGCGAATTAACTGCAAGACTGAATAGGATTTAGTCAGTATGAAGAAGCTACTGATAGCCCTTTTAGCCTCTCTATCAGTCATTCTGACTTCTGCTCCAGTCATCGCTGTACCTGACTCTGTGACGCTAACCGTCCACTATCAACGCCCCGGTGGCGATTACAACGGATGGAATCTTTGGATTTGGAAGAACTCGGACCAAAATTCTCTTGACACTCCAATCTCTCCAACCGGAGTGCAATTCACAGGGAACGATGACTTCGGCAAAGTTGTGACCGTAAAAATCGAAGGTATGAGGGACTTCAAAGATATCGGAATCATTGTCAGACTAAATGATTGGGCAGCAAAGGACGTAGACAACGATCGGTTTATTACTGAGTTTGATGCAAATGGAAACGCAGAAGTATGGTTAGTTCAGAACGAGAAACC
>CAZZIN010000033.1:0-7042 GCA_964654425.1 uncultured Clavibacter sp.
TGCGCTTATTCGGAGATTGGAACTGGTGGGCACCGAAGTCGCTTCGGCGCTTCCAAATCAATCACTAGAATCCGGGGGTGGAAATCCTCGCCACCCTTCAATGTGAAGATCGAAGCGGCATCGTTAATGCCTTGACTTCAGCTGTGCTCGATATCAAAGGCAACATTTTAGAAAACCAGCAGTTCACAGATTCTCTTACAAATACTTTTGTGATGCGTACTCGCTTTGAGACCTCAGAAAAGCTAGAGGTTGCTAAGGCTGGCCTTGCTGAACGGCTCACGGGTTTTTCACCAAAGCTAGAAGTCCGCGACTTCAGTAAACCCAAACGCGCCCTTGTCTTAGTTACTAAAGAAAGTCATTGCTTACGTGACCTCCTCTACCTAAAAGATTTGGGTGAGATGCCCGCGCAGTTTCCTGCTGTGATTGGAAATCATGAAGATTTGAGAGGATTGGTTGAATCTCACAACCTTCCCTTCATCTATTTGGACACCAAGAAACACTCAAAGGATCAAGTCGAATCTGAGATAACGCAGATTGCATTAGAAGAGAAGATAGATTTCATAGTTCTAGCTCGCTATATGCAGATTCTCTCGGCCAAATTCTGTGCCCAATTTGCATCGAGAATTATCAATATTCACCACTCATTCCTTCCTGGCTTCAAGGGCGCACGTCCTTACCATCAAGCACACGCCAAGGGAGTAAAGGTCATCGGAGCAACAGCGCACTTTGTAACCCCAGAATTGGATGAAGGTCCGATTATCGAGCAAGATGTTGTACGAGTAAATCACGCTTCCAGTCCTGATGACTTCATAGCTATTGGTCGGGATATTGAACGTCGGGTGCTTTCGAGTGCGGTTCGACTATTTGCCGAAGATCGTATTTTTATAGTGGGAAATCGAACAATCGTTTTTTCCAAGTAAATCTGCTATTTGCCACCAAAGTGAGTGTGCATTTTAGAGTCCCAGGTAGATCTGATTGTCTCAAGAGCGACATCGCTATCTCCCATCGGGAACATGCTGCCCTCGATTTCTCCACCTAGTAACTTGAGTTGATTTAGGAAGTGGGAATGTCTTTCAACATGCTCAAATACACCAATAGCCGAGGAGTACTCCTCTAAAACCACGCAACTGGCTTGATTTTCTGAAAAAAAGAGGTCGTATCTCAAAATGGAATCGAGCTTCTTAATCTCCGTAAGCATCTCGTTCGCAACTCTTTTGAATGTTCCCAGGTTTTCAGCGGGAATTCTGGGAAACATCGCTACAGCTCTCAAATTGCCCATAAGTCTCCTTGCCTCAGGGTCGAGTCTTAACTAATCTGAAGGAGTGACGGTATCGCATCCGAAAACAAGCAAAACAATAAGTGGACATAAGGCGCTTAGAGAAGCCTTAAGGGATACCCAGACTTTTTCTTCTGATCTTCAAGGAGATGCTGATGTTCGCGACTATCGTCAAATACCTCTTGAGGTAGATCCGCCCAAGCATCATCTATATCGATCTGCTCTCGCTCCTTACTTTGTCAAAACTGCTATTGAACGCCACGTCTCTACCTTTAGGGTGTACGCAGTTAATCTCATAAATAGATATTTTCAAGACGAGCCAATGGAAGTTATTCCTAATCTCTCTCTACCTTTAGTAATGCATAATCTCGGTGCTATCTATAACCGTCCACAAGATGTTTCCGAGTGGATCTCATGGGGTCCAGATGTATGGACAGCAGAATCTGAAACTCGAAGTGGAGCCGTGCTGCATCGGTATCTTGATCGAATCTATAAAGAGGCGCGCACGAAGCGATTTCAAGATATCTGGAGCGAAATAGCCCACCTTAAGATTGATGGAGATGAGATTACAGATATTGAATTCCGCGGAATTGCAGGTGTCTTACTAGCCGGAGGGCGAGACACGGTTGTGAAACTACTTACGGGAATCCTCTGGCATTTCGCAAGACATCCGGATGATCTGAAAGAGTTACGCAATCAGCCTGAATCGATTCCGAAGGCTATTCAGGAATTTTTACGTTTCTTGACCCCACTTCCCATTATGAACAGAACCACTGTTCCTGAAACCGCGAGCAGAGATCTTCCCCCTGATAGATATGTCGGAATGAGCTTTATATCTGCCAACTTTGATGAATCGGTATTCCAGGATCCTTTCTCAATAAATCTTAAGCGTGAAAGGAACCCCCATATGAGTTTCGGATTTGGTCCTCATACTTGTTTAGGCAATCACATCGCCGAAATCGAGGCAAGGGTCTTCCTAGAGGTATTGCTTGAGTCCCAATACGTTTGGAAGATCAAGAGTGAAGATACGAGGTTTCACAACCCCCCATTTGAAAGTGTTCCTGATCAATTCAGATCCCTACAACTAGTCGTGATACCCAACGCTAGTTAGCGCTAAATCAACATAAGTCATATCTGACCAAGAAAACCAATCCCGGGTAAAGATCGCTGGATTATCTACATGAAAAGATTCATGCATTCTCCCTGTTCCTGCATCTGTTTTCTCTAAGGTTTCTAGGGCCGCTAAGTGCTTACTGGAATCCCGTGATGTCAAAGCCTCTATCGCTATTGCAATTGGCCATACATGCCCTCGAGGTGTGTGTTGGGAACCAACTCCTCTTGCGCGTGTTCCGATGAAGAAATAGGGATTCTGTTCGGATAAAACGAAGGCTCTTGACTTTTGATATTGAGGGCTCTCAATTGGCAGCACCCCTAAATAGGGAAGACTTAGCAAGGATGGGACGTTTGCATCATCGATAAAGAGTGAGTTCCCAAGACCATCTACCTCGTAAGCGAAGACACCCTCAAAAAGACCGTGGTTCCTGACGCCGATTTCAATTTCGTCGGCCAAATTACTTACTTGCAAATCAAACTTCACCAAATTGAGTTTTCTTAGTTCACTCATAAAGAAAAGATTAGATGGAATCAGATACCCATAGACACATGCATCGTCGCTGGGCCTAAATGCCGAGTACACCATACCGGTGTATCCAACCGGAGCTCCGAGACCTTCGTGGGATAGTGAGTCGTGCGGAATGGAGTTATTTCGCTTGAAAACGTATCCGTCACGGTCATGTTGCTGCTCTTTCTTGCTGAGTTCAATCATTAATGAAACGGCCTCGTCAAAGCTCTTGTCTAGGTGATCTAGGCGGCCGTATTGCTCTCGGATTCTCCTTGCAAGATAGAGAATTGATGCCCATGAGTCCAGCTCAAACTTGCGCTCAAATACCCAAGGGGATTGATCCTTAAAGTCTTTATGCCAGCACGCGCTATTTGGTTCAGGATTAAATGCATTTGCATAGGGATCCTTCAAAAACAAATTTACTTGTGACTTACTTAGATTGACTAGAAATTCAGTTATCACAGGGTGCTTTGAACTCAATAGCGGTTTGACTTGCCAAGTTGAATCTCGGAGCCACATAGCGGGAATATCTCCAGTAATGACAAAAGGAAGTCCACCTTCCATCTCTCGGATAGTTCTCGTGAACAATGAATCAAGTGCAAACTCAATTCTTTTAAAGCGATGACTGGGAACTTTTCTACTTAACCCCGGAAACACTTGATCTGTTGTTAAATTCACAAGATAGATTCTATTTAGTCAAATCAAAGAAAAAAAGGAATTCTTACATGAACTAATCTTTATGAAACTAAATTGTGTCCTTGGCCGGAGTTGAACCGGCGACCTACCGCTTAGGAGGCGGTTGCTCCTCCCCTCGATTTTGAAAGAAATTCACTTAACATCCCACAATTACGCAGGAAAACTTACGGCTACCAACTGGACTTGTCCAACTATGTCCAACTTGTTTATGGGAAAACTATGGGAAAAATAGGTCCAATTGAGCGGTGAAATATCAGCCCTTGCACCTTTTTCCCATTTTATGGAAATTACCACAAAGTATTTAAGAATCATCCTCATCGATTGATATGCCGTTTTCAGCTTTAATGCCAAGCCGATCTCGCTCTTCGGTGATGATTGATTTTGCAGCTTCCGAGATATTGGCAAGTTCGCTTTCACGCGCGAATGCGTCGAAGTCCTGTTGAGTAAAAACTCGTCGGCGAGCATGTAACCCTCGAGCTCGGTCCCATGACATTATGTGCTGAGTGCGGATACTCATGGATCGCAACCTATGAGGATATTAAATCCTCTACAACTGAAACAGTCGCTTCGTAACTCGCTGACTACTCATTCGTGGTGAAAGTCATCACCACGTCCACGTTTAGATTTCGGATGCTTCATGCGGTCCATTCCTAAGAGGTGACGAAGTTGGCGATAAATCTTCATGTAAAATTTCATTAGACCAGTGATCCTCTCATCTCAAATGCTTTTGCCACTCGCCCCACCGCTAAAACAAATGCCGCAGTACGAAGATCAATCGAGTACTTTTTAGCTGTTTCATTGACGTTGCTAAAAGCGAACTCCATGCGGCTATCTAATTCCCGACGAAACTTCTCTATCGGCCAACTGAACTCTTGAATATTTTGAGTCCATTCAAAATAAGAACCCATCACGCCTCCTGAATTCGCCAAAATATCCGGAACAATAACTACGCCTTGGCTCATTAAGTGTTTGTCTGCTGCACTTGTAAGTGGTTGATTTGCACCTTCAACGATAAAGCCTGCACTAATTTTGCTGCAGTTGTCTCCATTTATAACTCCACCTAGTGCTGCTGGTACAAGTACATCGCACTTAAGTTCTAATAAGGCACTGCTACTTATTCTCTCTTCTGCTTGAACACTCTCTAAAGTTTTGTGGGCGAAGATTGATGGAATTTCAATTCCTTTTCTATCATGAATGCCACCAGTGACATCTGCTAGCGCGATTACTTTCATGCCAAGTTCGTAACAAACGAGTGCCGTATATCTACCCACATTTCCAAAACCGTGAATCGCAACCGTTGCCCCTTTTACTTTGACGCCATTTCTTTCTAATGTGGCTGCAACTATTTGAGCTACTCCTCGACCTGTGGCCTCTTCGCGACCAGGTGCTCCGAATAATTCAACTGGCTTACCCGTAACGCACGCGGGTCGAAAACCTTCTAAACGGTGAAACTCATCCATGAACCACGCCATAGTCTTCGCATCTGTTCCCATATCAGGTGCGGGAATATCTCTATGGTGACCCAGAACATGAACCAACGATCTAGTCCAGCGGCGAATTATTTCTTCCTTTTCGATCACGGTGAGCTTTGATGCATCAACTGCAACACCACCCTTGGCACCCCCAAATGGAACATCAATCAATGCGGTTTTCCACGTCATCAGTGATGCCAGTGCACGAACTTCATCTAGATCAACATCTTGGTGAAATCGAATTCCACCCTTTCTGGGTCCGCGCGCACTTGAGTGCTGAACGCGATATCCGACTAAAACATCAATCTCCTCATTTCGGCGAAGTGGAATGGAAATCACGACTTCTCGCTCGCAGCTACTGAGGGCCGAAATAACGCCCTGTTTTAATCCCAAAATATCTCCAGCTTGCGCGACTTTCTCATTTACTTCACTAAATGCCGATATCCTTGATTGCGTCATAGGAAGAACAGTAAGCAGCCTGTTCGCGCCTCAAAAGATATCTTGTCTATACGTTTGGCCAATTCGTGGTGAACTTCGGCCAAATTTAATGCAGTATAGATTCTCTTGCTCCATAATCATGCCTGTGATTGTTGATGCAGCCCTCTACCGAGAAGGCAAGAGAGTGCCTGCTCCATCGGATATTTCAGATCAAGTTGATTTAGCTAGAAAAGATGGCGGCTTTGTCTGGGTTGGTCTGGCAGAACCCACACAGCAAGAGTTTGACCACGTTGTTGGTGAACTAAATTTTCATCCACTTGCTGTAGAGGATGCGATTTCTGCAAAACAGCGACCAAAGATTGAAGATTACGAAGGCCTGACTTTTTTCGTAATCAAGACAGTTTTTTATAATGAAGCGCGTTCAGAAATTACCACTGGCGAACTAATGTGTTTCGTTGATAAGCACTTTATTGTCATCGTTAGACACGGAGAAGGATCGCCACTGACCTCTGTTCGCCACGATATTGAAGCCAACCCAGCTCAACTATCACTTGGACCCTTCGCAGTGCTTCACGCAGTAGTTGATCGCGTGATTGATGAATACACAAAGATTGCAACTGAATTAGAAAATGACGCTATAGATATTGAAACAAAGGTATTTGGTGGCAACAGAAAGACTTACAGCCAGGAGATTTATTTCCTAAAGAGAGAGGTCATCGAATACCGCCACGCAATTGAGCCGCTCATTCTTCCACTGCAAAAAATTGCTTCTGAAACTTTTAACTCCGCACCCCGTGAAATCAAACCCTTTTTTAGAGACACTGTTGATCACCTTCAACATGCATACGAGCACGCAACTGGAATGGATTCGTTGCTTACAACAGTTTTACAAGCAGATCTTGCCCACGTTCAAGTTCGACAGAATGAAGATGTTCGCAGAATTTCAGCGTGGGTCGCACTCGCTGCTGGTCCCACGATGGTTGCTGGCATCTATGGAATGAATTTTGATTTTATGCCAGAACTTCGATGGAAATTTGGATATCCCTTAGTGATCGGCGTTGTAACCACCTTGAGTGCAATCCTTGCTTATCGATTTAAGAAAGCTAAATGGCTCTGATCCGAATTTTGCCCAAACTTTGAATTTCAATCTGATACTCCTTGCCAGATTTTGCGACAATTTCATCGGTTGCAGAACTTGAGAAGAGAATCGAACCTTTTGCAAGAGATAAATGATTTGCAGCCAATATCTCTGAAAGTTTCACGATAGCCATTCTAGGAATACCGAAAATCTTGCCAACCGGTGCCTTGGTAACGCAGACTCCATCTTCATTAATCGATGGAAGGGATTTTGGTTATTCGTCATTCCTACGATTGTGTTCATTCCGGCTTGAAATACATACTGGATGTGCGTGGAAAAAGATGTGGGAAGAAGTGAAAACGGTTGGTCAAAAACATCAGAAAACATGAAAAAGTATTGCTACATACTGGTGTCCTTGGCCGGAGTTGAACCGGCGACCTACCGCTTAGGAGGCGGTTGCT
>CAZZIN010000034.1:0-6807 GCA_964654425.1 uncultured Clavibacter sp.
TGCTCCATAGTTAATCTTTCTGAAACCCATCAATAAATAACAATCCGGTAAACCCAAAAAAGTAGCGCGTTCTTCGGCCGAGTCATGGTTGGCGCTTTTGCCTTGCTTGGAGTGGAATAGGGCATCCGCTACTGCCGGCGAGGAGGGCATTGTTTCCTCATTGTTGGTGCGGAAAACTAGGAGGCCAGCACCCAAGCTGAGACTTCAAAACTAAAAAGGAGATACATTTTAGTGAAGAACAAACTATTTAGGGGCTTTGTTCTTGCTGCTGCAGCTTCGTTTGCCGCAAGCTTGACGATTGTCCCTGCTCAAGCAAATAAGGAGATTGTCGTTTGGGCAGATGAAACACGCGGCCCAAATCTGACACAAGTATTTAAGAAGAAGGGTGACTGGGTTCCTGGTGCAACTATTAAAGTTGTTACTTTCTCAAGTTATGACGCCCTCAAGGACGCACTTGATAAGGCTTCCGGAACAACCGGCCCTGATGTGTTCGTTGCAGGTAATGACTGGGTTCCAGCGCTTGCAAAGAGCGGAAAACTAGCTCCAGTAGTTCTAACTGCGGAGCAGAGATCAAGGTTTATCCCAAGCCAGTTCTTTGATCTTTCATATCAAGGAAAACTTTATGGAGTTCCAGTTGATGTGAACAATGTTGGATTTGTTTTCAACACAAAGCTTGTCAAGACAGCACCAAAGTCATTTGGTGACATGGTTAACTTCTATTTGGCTAATAAGAAGAAGTTGGGTCTTAAGGCTGGATTCTGCATCGCAGGCGGTGGATTGTCATGGGGAGGTCTCTCCACATTCTCAGCTCTCGGTGCTGAACCATACATAATGAACAAGGATGGCTCTGTTAATTACAGTAAGAGCTTTGATCCAGTCGCATTTGGAAACAATGTAAAGAAGTATCTGCTCGATAAGAATGGCAAGAGCAACGGCTTCTATCCAGCAACTGACACAGGTTGCCAGGACAATTACATCGCTGGAAAAGTTCCTTATGCAATCATTGGTAACTGGCACTGGCGTACATTCGCTGAAGCGGGATTGCCTATGAACATCCAGCCACTTCCAGGCGTTAAGCCAGGAACATACGGAAAAATGTTCGGAAGCGTCAGCGGTGCATTCTTGACTTCATATGCAGAGGCACACGGAGTCGCTGTTGAAGCCAAGACACTTCTAACAAACTTCTTTGCATCTACAGCCGGTCAGGTTGCGTATGCAGCGGTAGAAGGTCGTCCACCAGCTGAAAAGGGTGCACAGAAGAGCCAGCTCGTTCTCCCAGGCCAGAAGGCCATGGGCGTTGCTGCAGGACTCTCCTCAATCCCACAGATCGGTGCTTTCTTGAATACAAATGCTGGCGGAGCTAGCTATTGGGAGTCTTCAGGAGCATATTGGACAGCAGTTCTTGTTGACGGAAAAGATCCTGTTGCAGAAGCGAAGAAACTCGCTGCAATTTGGAAGGCTAACGTCGCTGCAGGAAAGGCTGATCTCTAGGAGATTCTCTTAGGGATAATGAAAGTTAGAAGTTAAAACTTTCATAGCCTCAATATTGGAAGACGTGGGCGTGATTTATTCACGCCCACGTCACCATTTTCACATTCTCCAAATCTGATAATTAAGGAAGTCCTAAAAGCGTGAGCAGTATTTTTCGGGGAAAGTTCGCCTTCGCCCTAAAAATCATATTCCTGGCGGGAATAACTGCGATTTTGACTTTACTGGCTCAGAGCGCAATCGCCTCAGGTGAATTCGCTATTGGCGCCTTCTTAATTATTGCAATACTGGTTCTCAACTTTACATATCTGACTAATGTCTCGGTCCCACTTAAGTTTTTCATACCTGGAATTCTCTTCTTTATCGCCTTCGTCATAGCGCCGATTGTCTTTACAGTTCTTATGTCTACTTTTAACTATCAGACTGGTAACTACATCACTAAAGATGCAGCTATTGAACAAGTTCTTATTCGTGGCGTCGAGCCGGATGCCAATCAAACTACATTTGATCTAGTTTCAGGTAAATCCACAGATGGAAGCGATGCAATTTTAGTTTCTGATATTGCGAATCAAAAGTATTACCTATCTACTCAGAATGATTTAAAAACCTTAGAAGCGAGTCAATTAAGCATCAATCAGTTCGGGGTCGCCACGACCGCTCCCGATTTTTCTCCAACTCCCGTTGATGAGTTAGCAAAAAACGATGCTTATTCGAAGATTAGATACAAGTATCTTGATGGTTATTACATCGTCATAGAAGCTCAAGGGATCGGTGCCGTCTTTAGGCAAGCATTGGTTTATGACGCTAAGACTGACACGATGAGAAACATCCAAACCGGCGAGGTTTATGTTGATAATAGAAAAGGAAATTTTGCTCTTGAAAGTTCTCCAGAGACCATCCTTACCCCTGGTTGGCGCGCTCCTGTGTGGTTTGAAAACTACACAAGGCTAGTAACTGATGAAAGGGTAAGAACGCCGCTTATAAAGGTATTTATTTGGACAGTCGTCTTTGCATCACTCACAGTTTTGAGCACTTTTGCGTTCGGTCTTCTATTAGCAATTGCTCTAAATAAGAAAATGCGTGGTCGACGCGTTTACCGTTCGATTTTGATTTTGCCATACGCGATGCCAAGCATCATGAGTATTCTGATCTGGGCGGGCATGTTTGACTCTCAATTTGGTGCGATAAACAACTTATTGAATACTGAGATTGCTTGGTTCTCGAATCCGAATTTTGCGAGAGGTGCAGTTCTACTTGTGAACCTTTGGTTGGGTTTCCCTTACTTCTATCTAATCAGTTCAGGTTCCTTGCAAGCGATTCCATCAGAGCTTCTAGAGGCCGCAGCAATAGATGGCGCAAATCCGCGACAGGTGTTTAGGCAGATCACTCTTCCGTTACTTCTACAAATCTTGTCACCATTGCTAATTGCTTCTTTTGCGTTCAACTTTAATAATTTCAATCTGATATACCTACTAACAGGGGGTGGCCCAAGAAACACTTTAGATGGTGAGGTAGCGGGAGCGACCGACATTTTGATTAGTTATACATATCAGATTGCATTTGGAAGAAACATCCTAGACTTTGGCCTCGCTAGCGCTATTTCAGTCTTGATCTTCTTCCTTGTAGCTTCAATCTCCTTCTATGGTCTTCGTAAATCGAAAGTTATGGAGACCTTCAAATGAATAAGTGGCTGAGAGAGAATTTATGGCGACACTCGTTCTCTATATTTATGTGTGTTTTTTCATTGTTTCCACTTTATCTAGTAGTTCTTTCTTCCTTTAAGACCGGTGGAAGCTTGCAACTAACTTCTTTCGTGCCACGAGAGTTTTCTTTGGAGAATTACAAGATGCTTTTCTCGTCACCAAAGATTCCATTCTTGTCTTGGGTCAAGAATTCGTTGATTATCTCCTCTACCGTGGCAATTAGCTCAGTAGTAATCGGCGCAGCCTCTGCTTTTGCCTTCAGTCGCCTAAGGTTCAAAGGTAAGAAATTTGGTATTCAGTTATTGCTACTAGCGCAGATGTTCCCCGCCGTTCTAGCTCTTTCGGCTGTCTATGTAATCATGGAACGCGTTTATTCTTTCGCTCCTGGTATCGGACTCGGTACCCAAGCGGGCTTGATCCTTGTTTATCTGGGTGGATCAATGAGTGTAAACATCTGGCTTCTAAAGGGATTTGTCGACTCTATTCCTGCGGAGCTTGATGAAGCAGCAAAGATCGATGGCGCTAGCCCAATGCAAACCTATTGGTTGATCTTCATTCCATTAGCTACACCAGTACTTGCGGTTGTATGTTTGCTAAGTTTTATAGGTACCTTTAATGAATTCATTCTTGCCAGATTATTCTTGGTAGAGATGAGTGGGCGAACTGTTGCCGTTGGATTACAGCAATTTATTGGCGGTCAGTACGCATCTAACTGGGGAGCATTTGCAGCTGGCTCAATACTGGCCTCCATTCCAATCGTAATCATCTTCCTTTCCCTACAGCGATACATCGTGAATGGATTGACCGCTGGTTCTGTAAAGGGATGAAGTTTGTAAGGATTGCACTGGCATTCACAATCACTCTTGTTTTGACGATAACTGTAATACCCGTCAGAGCTCAAATCCCAAATAAATCTGAAGTCGGCCTAAGTAGAGACTTGATCTATTTCGTGATGCCAGACCGATATCAAAATGGTGATCCTAGTAACGACGACTTACCAGGTTACGATCCAAGTAAGACAGCATTTTTTCACGGTGGAGATCTAAAAGGTCTAACTGGAAATTGCGTTGATGACAATGGAATGGCAAGGATTAAGAGACTCGGCTTCACGGCTCTCTGGATGACGCCACTTGTAGTGCAGCAACCTCCTATAAGTAACGGAGCGGGGTATCACGGATACTGGGGAGTCGATTTTCTCAATGTTGATCCGCATCTTGGTACTAATGATGATCTATTAGCTCTACGAGATTGTGCTAATAAACTAGGAATTAAACTCATTCTTGATGTGGTTACGAATCACACCGGTGACATCATCTCTTATGAAGATAGGACCGCGTTTATTCCGCAGCGGTATCTTGGGATTAAGAAACCCTCCTGGTTAAATGAATTGTCGAATTATCACAATGTCGGTGATATGAATAAGTGCTGGAGCAAGAGTTCATGTACAAAAGATGGTGATTTCTATGGACTGGATGACCTTGCTACCGAGAAGCCTGAAGTCTTTTCTGGTTGGGCAGAAGTTTACGGATCCTGGATTAGAAAATATGGCTTTTCTGGTTTCCGAGTAGATACCGCTCGACATGTAGACGATAAATTCTTTAAGAATTGGTCGCCGCTGATTCAAAGGGAAGCCGAAAGAGCGGGGATAGATAACTTCACGATTTTTGGTGAGGTGTGGGAACCAAATCCTACAGAGTTGATGAAATATTTGAGAGTCAACAAGTTACAAACCGCTTTAGATTTTCCATTTCAGAGAGTTGTAGTCGAATTTGCTTCTGCTTATTCTGATGCAGAAAGCTTAAAGCGCCTCTTTGATTATGATGATTACTACACCGATACAAATTCTTCGGCAAGCAATCTAGTCACATTCTTGGGAAATCACGATATGGGAAGAGCTGCTTTTCTCATTGGATCAAGAAAAGTAAATCCAGAATCCCAACTGCTTTCTCGGGTAAAGATTGCTCATTCACTTCTTTACCTTAGCCGAGGAATCCCAGCGGTTTACTATGGAGACGAGGTGGGAATGACCGGTACCGGTAGTGGCAGCGATCAACTGGCAAGGCAAGATATGTTTCCAACCAAGGTTGAAATCTGGAAAAATGAAAGACGTGTGGGTAGCGCTCCCGTTGGCGAAGGAGATTCATTTGCGTTCAACTCGCATCCGTTAATTGAACACTTACGTGCTCTCTCTCAAATAAGGAGTACGTATCCAGCACTGGCTAATGGGCAAATGCAAGTGCGTTACGCGAAGGGCTCTATTTTTGCTATCTCCAAACGTGATCTAGGTGATGACGGTGAGTTCTTAGTAATTTTTAACAATAGCGCGAAAGAACAGAAGGCGAAAATTTCAACTGCCACAAATTCGCCATGGGAGAGGGTTTTTGGTGTTGGCGCTTGGCAGAGCCAAGGGGCTGAAGTCGAAGTGACAATACCTGAACTTGAGGTCTTGGTCCTCAAGGCTTCAAAGGGAATTACTGAAACAAGAACATCGATAGGGAGTCTTAAATTGAGCGAAGATTTCCTAACTGGCTTCTTTCGTATTAACGCTCAGGTTAAGTCGAGCGATTTACTAGTCTCAGAGTTCTTTGTTAAAAAAGGGAAGAAATGGCAATCCTTGGGAATTGATACGAGCGCGCCATTCAATTACTTTTTGAATCCAAAAGACTTTCCAAAGCGTTTAACTGTTAAAGCCAAGATTAACGACTCTAAAGGAAGGGTTTATGAGTTCAAGCCACTCACTTTCACTCCTGCCTCATCATGATGGAAGCGAGCTCTATTTGAGTTCGCTAACTCCAGAAATAGGTGAAAGAGTCATCTTTAAGTTTAGAGCTCCATTGAACTTTAGAATTGATGAAGCGATTTTACGGGTGTATCTGGACGGGGAGCCAAGATTCTTCAAGATGGAACGCACAGATCTAGATGGTGAGCAATGGTGGAGTGCGGCTGTAGAAGTAATAAATAAGAAGACTCATTATAGATTTCTTATTCTTAATGGAAATAGGTATACCTGGCTTAACGCCAAAGGTATTCACCATAATGACGTAACTAGTGGAAATGACTTCCAACTTATTGCAAAACGTGAGTTTCCGGCTTGGATCAGGTCGAGCGTTTTTTATCAGATTTTTCCCGATCGTTTTGCGACAACTGGTCGCTATTTATCTCTCAAGCCTAAGAAATTCATCTATAGAGATTGGAATGATCTACCACGAGGACGAGATGAGACAACTGGAATCGAATACTTTGGCGGTGATTTGGATGGTGTTCGCGAACACCTTGGTCACATCTCTCAAGTTGGGGCAAATGGAATCTATTTCACTCCGATTTTTCCTGCGGGATCTACTCATCGATACGATGCAAGTTCTTTTGAAGAAGTTGATCCCTTACTCGGCGGTGACAAAGCCTTGCTTCGCCTGAAGAGGTCTAGCGATGAATTAGGCATATCCTTAATGGGCGATCTGACTACAAATCACTGTGGAGCCGAACATTTATGGATAAAGAAAGCGCTTCGCAGCCCAAGTTCTAAGGAGCGCAAATTCTTCTATTGGGATAAGAAAATTAAGCATGGATATGAAGGTTGGTGGGGATTAGCTTCACTTCCGAAACTGAATTACAACTC
>CAZZIN010000035.1:0-6520 GCA_964654425.1 uncultured Clavibacter sp.
GTTGCAAGAGAGCAAGATGCATGGCTTGCCGGTTGGTCACGTGCTGATGGAGTTATTACCCATCCAATAGATCCATTTGCGTTGGCCAAGAAGGTTTTGGCTCTTGTAAAAGTTTCGACTTCTTAAGATTGCCGCAAAACTTCAGCCATGTGGGATCAGCTCCTAGCGAAGTTAGCATCAGGGCAAAACTTGAATTCGCAGGAAATCAGTTTTGCCATGAAAGCAATTCTTGAAGGGGCAGCAGATGAAAATCTAATCAGAGAATTCTTACTCGGATTAAAGAGCAAGGGTGAAGAGACAGGCGAAGTAAAGACCCTTGTTGATGTTATGTACGAACACGCAACTCTCATTGATATAAGTGATAGAGCAGTAGATATCGTTGGAACTGGCGGTGATGGTTTTAACACGATTAACATCTCCACTAGCGCAGCAATCGTTACTACCGCTGCCGGTGCGCGAGTCGTAAAGCATGGTAACCGAGCCGCCACATCAGCATCAGGTGCAGCTGACTTACTTGAAGCTCTTGGAATCAATATCAATCTTGATGCTGCAGGGGTCAAGGAATGTGTCCGAAAGATTGGAATTGGGTTTGCATTCGCCCCGAAGTTTCATCCCGCGATGCGTCATGCCGCTCCCGTTAGAAAAGCGCTTGGCGTTCCCACAGTTTTCAACATTCTTGGCCCGCTAGCTAACCCAGCCCGACCAAAAGCTTTCGCCATAGGAGTAGCCCGCAGTGAGATGTTTGAGTTAGTAGCCAAGGTACTTGCGGCAAGGGCAAATGAAGGATTTGTTTTCCGCGGAATCGAGGGACTTGATGAGATATCTATATCTGGTCCGAGTGAAGTAATTCAGGTCTTCGAAGGCAATCTGACAAAGGCTCTTTTCGATCCGAAGGAGATTGGTATTGACCCAATAGCAATTAGTGAAATCAAAGGTGGAAGCGCCAAAGAAAACGCCGCAATTACGATTAATGTCTTTGAAGGAAAGTTGAGCGGCGCGCGAGAAGCGATCTTGCTTAATGCCGCAGCGGCCATAGCCGCCTTCAAAGGCGATTTCAGATTGCCCATCGAAACTCAATTTGCAAATGGTTACGTTTTGGCAAAAGCTGCGATTGATAGCGGAAGAGCTCTTGACCTACTTCAGCGCTGGCGTGATCTTTCAAATGAACTGGCAAAGTCTTCTTTGTAACGACTCTTCTCATTGAGTAACTTTAATTTCTCCAAATTACTTCGAGCATGGCCAGCTCCGAAAGTCGCTCGCGACCATTCGCCCTCGATTTCAATTAATTCAACTTCGTCGCGCTCTAAATAACGCAAAAGTACTTCTACTTCTTCGTGGCTGGAGGCAGGCAGTATCGAACTGTTCACTTGAACGACTTCTCCCGTTTTCCGCAACGCATCAATCGCAGGAGGCAAGCGATCTGGGGAAGTAACCAGGGTCGCAGCCAACCTTCCGTATCGAATCAAAACCAATTCCAACTCTTTGCCATTTCGTGTAGAGACGAGGATTTCCGGCACCTTAGTAAGACTTCGGATTCGCTCACCTCTTGCCGAGCCACGTACATAAGCGCCTAACCGATTTCTAACCTCGGCTGCTTCTTCAAATCTCTCCTTGAGGGAGAGTTCTTGCATCCGCTTAGTGAGTCGAACCAGCATCTTCCTGGAATCGTTCAACATTGCAAACTTGATCTCTGTTGCAATTGATGAATATGAATCGAGGGATTGAAGTCCAACACAGGGAGCGCCACATTTACCTAAATCCAGCAGGGCACAGGCACTTGCATGTTTCATGCTCGAGAGCGTTATGCGCGGTTTGCATTGGCGGATTGGGAAGACTTCATGGAGAGCTTCAATCGCACGATCGGCTTCATCTCGCCCATTAAAGGGGCCACTCCATCCCGAATCATCTCTCAGGGTATTGGAGCCCCTAACTTGAGTGAGACGTGGATAGGGCTCATCCGTCATCTTTATCCAGATTGCTTTCTCTTGGAAGCGAGAGCGGCGATTAAAGCGAGGTCGTTGTTCTGCAATCATTCGGAGCTCTCTAATTTCCGCTTCAATTATTGTCGGTGTTTCAATGACTTCTACGCGATCAGCGAGAGCCACCATGTCATGAATGCGCTTTCTCGTCTCGGCGGCCGTGAAATAAGTTCTCACTCGATTCTTGAGGTTTCTCGTTGTGCCGATGTAGAGCGGGTCACCTTTTACATCTCTGAAAATGTATACCCCTGGTTTTTGAGGCAAGCCATCAGCGAAGTGTCGTTTTCTGCGTTGCGCATCAGTTACCCGATTGGTGAAGCCCTTTAAATCCTCCAAGGTTGTCACACCAAATGGTCCTAACCTTTCGATCACGCCATATAAGACATCAACAGTCGCGCGCGCATCGGCTAGGGCACGATGTTCAGGATTAGTACTTGCGCCAAAAAAGGCAGCGAGGGTTGCAAGTTTGAAATCCCGGACTTCATCTCTAGTTACTACATAGCGAGTTATGCGAGCGGTATCTATTACTTGAAAACGAGGCCATTTAACATTTAGTTTTTCCGACGATGCCTTTAGAAAACCGATATCAAAAGGAGCGTTGTGAGCTACCAATACTGTTTCATTCGGTGAACCAAGGAATTCAAAGAGCGAGAAGAGCGCTTCACCTATAGGCGGAGCTGCAACGACCATTGCATCAGTTATGCCGGTCAGGACGGTAATGAAGGGAGGAATCGGACCGCCGGGGTTGATTAGAGTTTGGAATTCTCCGATGACCTCACCGCCGCGGACTTTAACGGCGCCGATTTCGGTGATGGCACAATCCTTGGGGGAGCCGCCTGTGGTTTCTAGATCAAGAACTACGAAAGTGGTGTCGATCAGGTTTCGACCCAGGTCATCGAAAGAGGGTTGCCAACTGGGTTCTAAATCCTCTATCGAACTCACGGGTGAAATCTAGATTGTCGCCCCGACATATTAGAAGCAACTTTCGGCTAGCCTGCCCATATGTCCACGGAAGGGGCCCCAAAAGGCTGGCTTGAGGATTACAGCGCTGATGGAGCAACTGGAGTTGGCGTTCTCTTGCTACATGGATTCACCGGATCACCCGCTTCGATGCGACCTTGGGCGCACTTCTTGCAAGAACTTGGGCATTCCGTTCGAGTCCCTCGCATTCCTGGTCACGCTACACGCTGGCAGGATCTAAATAAGACTAAATGGCAAAGTTGGCCGAAGCGCGCTGAGGAAGATCTACTAGATCTACTTTCGAAGAACAAGAGCGTCTTTATTTTTGGGTTATCTATGGGTGGAGCAAACACCTTGCACCTTGCTGCAAATTATTCGGAGAAATTGAAGGGCATCGTTCTTGTCAATCCGATGATTCATATCCCAGATCCAACAATTAAGTTCATCGACATCATTAAGTTCATAACGCCAAAGCGCCCATCGGTTGGAGATGACATAAAGAAACCTGGCGTTACGGAGTGGGGATATGACGCCCTTCCGATGAAAGGGGTGGCGCAACTTCATCGTTTCTTAAAGGCAACCCGTTCGATGTTAAGTAAAGTGACTTGTCCCGTTTTGCTTTTTCATAGCGTCGAAGATCATGTTCTTCCAGTATCTAACACCGAGATAATCATGAACGAGTTAGGCACCAAAGATAAGACCCGATTCGAATTATCTAATTCTTACCATGTAGCAACATTGGATTACGACGCCCCGACTATCTTTGAGAATTCTCGCCTTTTTATAGAGGAGCGGAGTAAATGAGCAAGAATCCGTTCCTGACGCGCTCCACATTGCCTTACGAATTACCTCCCTTTGCACAAATTACCGAGGATCACTATTTAGAGGCGTTCTACCTGGGTCTCGCAGAGCAAGTGGATGAAATCGATGAAATCCTTGCAAAGACCCCTGTTACTTTCGAGAACACAATCGTGGCTCTAGAGCAGAGCGGTCAAACTCTTGATCGAGTCCTGAATGTCTTCTACAACAAGACCTCTAGCGACACCAATGACCGCATCGATGCCATTAAGGCAGAAATTGCGCCGAAACTAGCTGCTCACATGGACTCAATTAGATTGAATCCTGCGCTTTTCCAGCGTGTGAAAAGCCTTGTCGAGGTTAGACCCGAATTGGATGATGAGAGCGCTTGGCTATTGCAGCGCTATTACAGAGACTTTATCCAGGCAGGCGCGGCCCTTGATGAAGAGTCCCGGGAGAAAGTAAAGAAGATCAACGAAGAGCTCTCTGTCCTCGAGACCCAGTTTGGCAAGAATCTTCTATCCGACACTAATGATCTTGCAGTCTTCGTAGATAATGCAAGTGAACTTGATGGCTTAAGCGCAAATCAAATTGCCGCTTGTAAAGCGGCTGCCGAAGCACGCGGCATCGAGGGTAAGTGGATGATCAGCATGGTGAATTTCACCGGTCATCCGACTTTGGCTTCTCTCAAAAATAGGGAATTACGCGAACGGATAATGCGAAACTCGCTATCCAAGGGAATGAGAGGAAACGATTTCGATACTCGTTCAATCTTGAAGAGAATGGCTGATCTAAGGTCACAGCGGGCCAAGTTATTTGGACTCAAGACTCATGCCGAGTATGTCCTGCAAGAGCAGACAGCCGGAAATCCCAATCGAGTGCATGAGATGCTCCGCAAGATTGCACCAGCCGCTGTCAATAATGCCAAACGTGAAGCCGGAGATATCGAAAAAATAATCGCAGAGAACGGTAAACATGAGTTGGCAAGTTGGGATTGGCTCTTCTATACCGAACAAGTGAGAACTGAGAAATACAGTCTCGATACAGCCGCTATGCGCCCTTACTTTGAGTTGGAGCGTGTATTGAAGGACGGAGTCTTTTTCGCAGCAGGGAAGTTGTATGGGATGAGATTCAAAGAGCGTCCCGACCTTCTCACTTATCACCCCGATGCTCGAGCATTTGAAGTGACTGACGAAACAGGAGCAGAAATAGGCCTGTATATCGGAGATTTCTACACGCGCGACTCGAAGCGTGGCGGAGCCTGGATGAATACGCTCGTCGATCAGAGCCATCTACTAGGGCAAAAACCGGTTGTCGTGAACAATATGAACATCACTAAGCCCCCAAAAGGTGAAGTAACACTTCTTACTTTCGATGAAACTACAACTCTATTTCACGAGTTCGGTCACGCCATACATGGCCTACTCTCAAATGTAAGGTACCCAAGGTTTTCCGGAACAAGTGTGCAGAGAGACTTTGTCGAATTCCCGTCACAAGTTAACGAGATGTGGATCCTGTGGCCCGAAGTTCTCGACAACTACGCCAAGCATTACGAAACCGGGGAGCGCTTGCCTCAGGCTTGGGTTGAAAAGTTAAATGAATCTTCAGCCTTCAATGAAGGTTATGCGACAACGAGTTATCTAGCGGCTGCCGTTTTAGATCTAGCCTGGCATTCAATAACTGAGATAAGCGAAGTTGGAGATGTCGCTGAATTCGAGGCGAAGGCCATTTCGGATTATGGGCTTGATTTCGACCCAGTTCCAACGAGATATCGATCCACATATTTTTCGCACATTTTTGCAGGGGGCTACTCAGCCGGCTATTACGGCTACATATGGAGCGAAGTTCTTGATGCGGACACAGTCGAGTGGTTTAAGGAGAACGGTGGCCTTACGCGCGCAAATGGTGATCATTTTAGGAATTGTCTGATGAGCAGGGGTGGATCACTTGATTCAATGCAGATGTTCCGAAACTTTCGCGGCCGGGATGCAGAAATAGAACCACTTCTGCGCCGGCGTGGACTGAAGTAGGAAATGCGCGATGCTAGAGGCAATATTTCTCGGGATAGTTCAAGGTTTAACTGAATTCTTACCAATTTCTTCAAGCGCTCATGTCCGGATATTTGGAGAGTTTCTACCTTCAGGAAGTGACCCTGGTGCAACGTTCACGGCAATCATGCAAATCGGAACTGAGATTGCCGTTCTACTATATTTTCGCAGCGAGATCATCCGGATAGTTTCGGCAAGCTTTAGATTTCTTCTCGGTAATCGTTTCGAAAAAAGCTCTTCGGATTATCAAAGCGCCCGCTTAGGGGCTTTGATTGCAATTGGCTCAGTTCCAATCTTCGTTCTTGGTTATATAGGGCAGAGCTACATTCGCGATAACTTTCGCTCTTTGTGGCTCATAAGTTTCACACTCATCGGGTTTGGTCTAATTCTTGGACTTCTTGACCACTTTGGAAAGAAGGTAAAAGATTTAGAAAGTCTCAACGGCAAGGATGGCCTGATTTATGGCCTAGCCCAATCGATGGCGCTGATTCCTGGAGTCTCAAGATCAGGAGCCACGATCGCTATGGGGCGCCTTCTTGGTTATAGACGAGAGGCGGCTTTGCGATATTCATTTCTTCTCGCCATTCCGGCGGTTTTAGGTAGCGGAGCCTACGAACTTCTAAATTCACTTTCCGAGCCCACTAACAACTTTGGAATTTTTGAGACTGTAATTGCAACTCTAGTCGCATTCATCGTGGGCTATGCAGTCATTGCCTGGCTAATGAAATTTGTTCA
>CAZZIN010000036.1:0-6180 GCA_964654425.1 uncultured Clavibacter sp.
TGCCCCGTATGCAACACCACTGTCAATCGTATTTTGGGCAAAGCCTAAGAACCCTCAGTAGTTAAAGAAGCGGGGCGCTACGGCGTCCCGCTTTTTCGCATTTACCGAGCGCAGCTACACCCACAATTTTCTATCTGATCCCAAACCAACAACTCTGACCTGGTCGAGAATCCCGCCTCTACAAAGCAGAAGAGGTCAGGGCAAAATCATGGGAGAAAAGACGCGCCCTATAAGCCCGCGCCTCAAAGCTGGAGTGAAGATTTGGCGTAGCGACCTTAATCGACAACTTTTCATTGGCACAAGATTTATAAATTTCTTACTCCCGGATCACTTTGGTTCCCTTGCTATTGAACCCGCTCTCATATCGCTCGTAAAGGGAAAACTTGATCATCAACAGAACCAAGTGCTGATAGCTGCACTTCGTGGGCTACATCTAATCGATGTTGAAGCAACCGAAATCAACTATCAATATAAAGAGAATCGAAGTGAGGATATTGGTTCACTATCCCTAAGGAGTGTTGCCGAGCAGAATTTCCTAAATCGCTTCGAGCTCGAGGCTAATGCAATCAGTGGTTGTGATGGAGTCCTTGATGGAGGAGTTAGAAGGCTACTAAATCGTCGTGAATTCAAGATTGAACTACATGGAATGGGACGCCTTGTCTTTCCGTTACTTGCAAACTTGATTTCATCTGGTTTTGATAATTGTTCACTTGCAACAAAGGCTGATATCAATCCCACCGATATAAGCGGTGGCTTCCTTAAGAGAAGTGATTGCGGCGTAGATGCAAATCGGAAACTGTTGGCGCTCAAAGATGAGATCTCGCTCTACCCAGAAGTTCTAGGTAGGGGTGGCAAGCCGGATTTGATTATCTCTATCGGTGCACCAACGCCGGAGAAGTTACAGAGCTGGCTCACCTCCGGTGTTCCACAACTATTTCTTGATTATGAGAACTCAAGTGAGTTAAGGATTGGTCCATACGTTGAGCCGAGAAATGGCGCGTGTTATAACTGTTTGAGAATCGCAGAAAGTGAACGGGGATATCCGTCCATCAACGCCCTGCTCGATGAGGGCAAAAGAAGCGAATTGGCCTCATCCCTTGCCTCATTTGGCGCGAGTTTGGCTGCTCTTGAAGTATTGAAGATTGCAGATACGGGCGGATCGAACCTTCATCAAAGATCAATCTTGGTTTCAATGCTCCAATATCTTGAGCCTCAAATCACATCTTGGGAGCGTAGCCCGCGCTGTGGCTGTAACTGGAGCTAAGTTGAAGTCGCGCCAAATTGCCTGCTCCCGGAGAATTGAACCGTGGCAAATGAGATCCCTAGTAAGACCAGCACTCGCAGTGCGAAGCTAGCGAGTATTCCGCTTGCGGTCGCCGGTCGCGGTGCGCTTGGTTTTGGTCGCCAACTAATCGGACAATCTCCCGAATTTGCATTTGCCGATCTACAAGAGAAAACCGCCGAACAAGTCTTTAAAGTATTAGGAGAGTTAAAGGGCGGCGCGATGAAATTTGGTCAAGCGCTCTCGGTATTTGAAGCCGCTCTTCCTGAAGATATTGCCAAGCCCTATCGCGAAACGCTTGTGAAGTTACAAGAATCAGCGCCACCGCTACCCGCTCGAGTAGTTCATAAAGTTCTAGCAAAAGAACTCGGCGAAGATTGGCGCGATAACTTTGCAGAGTTTGAAGATCAACCCGCTGCCTCCGCTTCAATTGGCCAAGTCCATAAAGGTCGTTGGAAAGATGGACGCCTTGTCGCTGTAAAGATCCAATACCCAGGAGCAGCCGAAGCGCTCATCTCGGATCTAAATCAAATTGAACGCTTTGCCAAGATCTTCCAACTAGTGATGCCCGGCCTTGAGATGAAGCCACTTCTTGAAGAATTGAAGGCTCGCATCATCGAAGAAGTTGATTATCGATTTGAAGCTGAAGCCCAGAGCGCCTGTTGGAATGCATATGAGAATGATCCGGATATCGCCATTCCAAAAGTCGTGATGGCAACCGATCGGGTCCTTGTTAGCGAATGGCTTGAAGGAAAGCCGCTCTCTAAAGTGATTGCCGAAGGCTCCCAAGCTGAGCGAAACAATGCCGGAATAAGGCTCGCGCGCTTCCACTTCACTGCACCAATGCGCGCTGGTTTGCTGCACGCCGATCCCCATCCTGGAAACTTCCGCGTCCTTGCTGATGGACGACTTGGTGTTCTTGATTTCGGCGCTTGCAATAGATTGCCGAACGGTTTTCCCGAACCCTTTAAACGTCTGCTCCGTAATGCGCTGGAAGGTGATGCGATGGCGCTTTATAACGGATTTAAAGAAGATGGCTTCATACTCTCTGAAGTCGAAGTTGATCCACAATTAGTGCTCGATTACCTACTTCCGCTCGTTGAACCGCTTCGCACGCCTTATTTTGAATACACCCGTGAATGGCTAAGGGAGCAGAGCGTGCGCGTTGGAGATCCAAGAAATCCAACTGCAAAGATTGGATTCCAATTAAATCTTCCGCCTGAATATGTACTAATCCATCGTGTAACACTTGGAACGACCGGAATTTTCTGTCAGCTCCGTGCTCAAGGTAATTTCCGGGATGAGGCGCTCTCTTGGTTTCCCGAGATCGCGCCTTCCCACTTCAATTAATTTAAAGCCTTAAGCCCCAATCAACTCTCGATTCAATCTCGGTCGACCTGGCATCCGCTTTTGCGCAATTACCTTGCCCTCCTCAAAGAGCTCGCCGCCCCAAACGCCACACGGCTCTTGCCGCGAAAGCGCGCCCTTTAAACACTCACGCTTAACCGGACAACCACCGCAGAGAGTCTTAGCTAGTGCGATCTCATCGCTCTTCTCCGAGAAGAAAACTTCCGGATTTGAGTTATGGCAGGGCAGTGTGAAGGCCTGTTCATCACCGTAGATTCCAGTGACTGCATCCAAGCCGATCTTGGCATCTTCGCCCTCGGCCCAACCTGGTACCAATAATTCGCTGAAGAGAACTGTCATCGTTCTCACCCTTGCCTTCCCTTTTTTCATCTCTCTTGTCGGTTTGTTTTTTAAGAGCTCAATCTCGTTAACCGGATAAAGAAAAAGGGGCCTGAATCCTTTTGGATTCGAGGCCCCTGGCTTCTCTTTATCGAGGTTTACTCGATAGAGCTCCAGGTGCCGAATCCATCGGCTGTCTTCTTGGTTGCAAAATATGAGTTGTAACCAGAGACTGCAGACCAATGGGTAGCCCAACGGCGATGAGCGCGCGCGGCGTTCATCGTCATATGAGTTCTGCTGGTCTGCATCGGACAAGGGTAAAACACCAGAGGAAGTGGTCGCAACCGAGTTAATTGCGGGTAAATAAGCCTAATTTCACCCCTCTGGGCGGCACTTTTACGCTGAAACTAGCCCTGCTTCAGTGAGAAATGGGCTGGGGGCGCCTGAATAGGAGATGAGTAGAGATCGCTTTGCCCTTGTGATTCCCACATAAAAGAGTCGGCGTTCCTCATCGACCGGCGCACTTTGCCAGGGAAGATTCGAAGCAGATACGCCCGGGATAAATACCCATTCCCACTCCAAACCTTTTGCTCCATGCAACGTTGCCAAGGTGACTCCGGGAAGAGCTGGCGGATTGTTCTGTTCTGCTCGATCCTCAAGTTCGCGTAGGAATTCTCGCATCGTTTCAATTCCATCGTTAGACATCTCTTGGGCTAATTGGATCAGCGCTCTTACATACTTATCCCCGTCCCCAAATTGCTTTAATAAGTCGCGAAGTTCTAAGAGCCAATCTCCTTTTGGATCTGAGAGGACCGAGCCACTTCGAATCGCTCCAATCATCTCTCTAACATTTCCACGATCAAAGAATCGCTCAGAGGTGCGAATCTGATTTTCTATTCCCGCAAGGTTAAGGGCTGACTCAATCGCTTCCAATTGCGAATTAGTGCGAGTCAGGATTGCGATTGCTTGTGGATTTACACCACTCTTAATCGTCTCGCCTACCTTTTCGGCGAGCGCATTTAATTCAGAGGCTTCACTTGCAAAACTAGCGCTGATTGGTTGACTTCCATGAGAGTTGACCGCATCGAGGTCATGACCAAGTTCGCCACTTCGCAAAACTGAGTTTGCTAAATTGATTATCTCTGGCGTAGATCTATAACCCGCACTTAATCGGATTACCTCAGCATTTGGATATCGCTTAGTGAAATTTAAGAGAAATGCTGGGGTTGCGCCGGCAAATGAATAAATAGTCTGGGCAGGGTCGCCAACGACACAAATCTCCTCCCGCTTTCCCAGCCAGAGATCCAAGAGCCGTTGTTGCAACGGCGATACATCTTGGTATTCATCAACTGTGAAATACCGATATTGATCGCGTACTCGATCTCGGATATCGCGTTCTTCCTCCAGCATTCCCACTGTTAGGAGCAAGACATCCTCAAAATCAATCGCTCGCTCTTGTTTCTTGATGCTTTCGTATGCCTCATAGACCCGGGCAACATCTATCGGGCCGAGCTTTGAACCGATCCGAATCTTTCGGCCACTCTCCTCCATACTCTTCACGTATTCATCGCTCGGAATTTGCATCACTTTTGCCCATTCGATCTCACCGGAAAGGTCGCGGAGCAAAGCGGGGCTCTTTGCGACCGAGATTCCCGCACGATTAATCGCCTCTCCGAGAAAACCGCTCTTACTGGTGAGCAAAGATGGGAATCGTCCCCCCAGTGCCTGAGGCCAGAAATACATGAGTTGGCGTAGCGCTGCAGAGTGAAATGTGCGGGCTGAAATATTTGGAACTCCTAAAGCGCGCAGCCTGGTGCGCATCTCACCGGCAGCGCGAGCGGTGAAGGTAAGGGCAAGTACTCGATTTGGGTCAACGATTCCAATGTCAACGGCATAGGCAAGTCGATGCGTTATCGCCCGAGTCTTACCGGTGCCAGCGCCAGCAATCACACAGACTGGACCGCGCACAGCGGTAGCGACCGCGCGCTGTTCATCATCGAGCGCTGCGAGAATCTCGTCAGCTAATTGCGCCATGCTTCTTTACCGGCAAGATCTAACTCTGCACTTTCGCCATACCAGGACTCAATCATCGCTCTTGCAACTGAGATCTTCGGTGGCAATAACAATTCTTCGGATTTAACTTTAGATTTCAATTCATTACGGTCTAGCCAAATTATCTCTTCGATTTCCTCCCCATCAGCTTTCACTAAATCTGGATTTGATATCGTCGCTTCGAAAGCAATCATTAATGAGGCTGGAAATGGCCAAGGTTGAGAGCCCAGATAACTCATACTTTCAACGTTTCCACCGCACTCTTCGCCAACTTCACGCACCACCGTACGTTCAAAGGATTCGCCCGGCTCTACAAAACCAGCAAATGTTGAGAATCGCTTCGGCGGCCAGACCCGCTGACGCCCCAAGAGAATTCGATCAGATTTATCTTTAACAAGGACAATGATTGCTGGGTCGGTGCGTGGGTGATGGTCAGCTTCACAAGAGAGACACTTACGAACTGAACCGCCTAAAGTCGACTTAGTCTCGCTGCCACACTTTGCACATCGCCGGTGGGATTGATGCCAGAGCGAAAGTGCAAGTGCATGAACTGCAGCTCCAATCTCAAGATCATTTAATGACTTACCAATTGTTCTAAGCGTTTCATAGCCACTCGGGTACTCACTCGGTGCCTCACTTCTATGAGCAACAAAATATGGAACCTTTTTTGCGTCAAGACCTAAGAAGAATCGTTCAATCGAAGCGCCGCCTCGCTCCAACTCTTCAACTTGAGCGCTCTTCAGCAGCGCCAATCGCGAACCATCGATTCGAAAACGATCACCGAGTAAATCGATGATTTCTCCTGCGTTCCACATCTGATTAAGGGCTTCCTGATCGCCTCTTAGGTGCGCCGCTCGATCTAATTGGCTCCTCGATAGAGGCAATGAGAGCGGGATTGCGAAAGGTGAAGCTTTGGACACGAGGCGACCCTACTAGTCCTGACGGCTAGCCTTCAGGGCATGTATTCCGGCTTCACTGTCACAACATGGAACCTCTTACACGCAATGCCAATCCCGCCTAATTCTGGAGCCACTCTCTTTAGCGCGACTAAGGCTCTAATTGATGAGGTCAAAAGCGATGTGATTGCAATCCAAGAAGTTGATCTCCACCAAAGTAGATCGGGTAATGGCAATCAAGTAAAGGAGATTGCAGCCTTAGTT
>CAZZIN010000037.1:0-6002 GCA_964654425.1 uncultured Clavibacter sp.
GCTCCTCAGGTCCTGGCGGCCAGAGCGTAAATACCACTGACTCAGCAGTTCGAATCACCCACCTTCCAACCGGAATTGTTGTCTCCTGCCAGAACGAGAAGAGCCAACTGCAGAACAAAGAGTCAGCGCTTCGCATCTTGCGGGCACGACTACTTGCCGCAGCCCAAGAGGCTGCTGATGCCCAAGCGGCTGCAACTAGAAAGTCGCAAGTTAGAACTGTTGATCGTTCGGAGCGCATCCGAACTTATAACTTCCCAGAAAATCGCCTTACCGACCACCGTGTTAATTTCAAAGCCAATAATCTCGACGCAGTAGTAAATGGCGAGCTAGATGATGTAATCAAGGCGCTTCTTGATGCCGACAAGGCAGAGAAGTTGGCCGCCGCAGAGGCATAACCGATGTTAAAGGAGAGACTACGAGCCGCTCGAAGAGAGCTCGCTGATGTATCTATCTCAGAAGTAGATGCCGAACTTCTTGCCGCATTTGTACTAGGCGTGGGACGGATGGATTTACATGCAAAGGAATTCACATTTACAAAAGAGCAAGAAGAAGAATTTTTAACACTCTTGGCAGAACGCAAATCTGGTAAACCGCTCCAATATTTAACTGGTGAAGCTCATTTTAGGTATCTAACATTTGATGTCGGCCCAGGAGTTTTGATCCCTAGGCCAGAAACTGAGTTACTAGTCGATGCAGCGCTAGTTGAGATTGAGCGAATCCAATCTTCTCCAAATTGGCAAGGAAATCTGCGCACTTCAGTCGTGGATCTCGGAGCTGGAAGTGGCGCAATTGCCATCTCAATTGCGGATGAAGCGCGGCGAAGAGGCATGCCAGTCCAAGTTGTGGCAGTAGAGCGAGAAGTTTCAGCAATAACTTGGCTAGAGCGCAATATTGCCAAGCATGATGTTGATGTCCGCGTTTTAAAAGGTGATGTGGCAACTGCCCTAGATGGGGTCAAATGTGATTTGGTGGTTGCAAATCCGCCGTACATCCCCGAAGGAGCGCAGCTTCCTCACGAGGTAATCAACCATGAACCTGCTAGCGCCTTGTTTGGTGGCATCGCAGGAATTGAGATTCCTACCCAATTCATCGAGAGCGCTGCTCGAATACTCAAGAGCGGGGGACTGCTTCTCCTTGAACATCATGAGAGTCAAGTTGAGGCTTTGGCGTCCATACTGAAGGCTGATTTCGATTCGATTTCACATTTCTTAGATCTAAATGAGCGAGCTAGATGGATAAGCGCGCGGAGGATTAGCTAATGGCGGAACGTATCGAGATATCTAATTCGCTCGCTGTTGAAGATGAGATTTTTCAAAGTAATGTCGTAAAGGCTGTTGATGCGCTCCGTGAGGGAAGATTGATAATCGCGCCTGCAGAGCACGCATATGTCTTTGTTGCTGATGCTTTTAATCATGGCGCAGTGAAGAAGATGCATATCCTTCGTGGGGATGCCCTTGGGGTTGCAGCACAAGTAATTGTTGGCGATATCAAGACCGCGACTGGAGTTACTAATGAATTTGGTCCAACTATTACAAGCATCTGTGAGAAATTCTGGCCTGGGTTGTTGACTGTAAATATCGCGCCAGCGCAAGGACTTGTTTGGGATCTTGGAGATGCTAGGTCACTTGAGGAGATCGCAATCCGCGTTCCATCTGCAACATTTTTGCGCGCAGTTGCCGCAAGCGCTGGACCGCTAGCAATTGCGGCTGCGAGCCGCGCTGGCCAAGCCGCGAAACGTAAAGGCTCGCTCTTCCCAGCTCTTGATGCGGATTACGCATATTTCTTCGATAACGATGAGCTCGCCGAAGGGCCGGTAAGTACCGTGATTTCTGTGAAATCTGATGGGGTTACGCTAAAGCGCGCCGGGGCAATATCACTCGCCGATTTACGGACAGTTACCCCGAATATTGCTGTCCCAGCCTAAGATTCACACATGTCGCAATTCTTCGGCGCAGATTTCGAGCAACTACAAGCTCAAGATCCAGATATCGCCGCAATTCTCCTCTCAGAACTAGATCGTCAACGTAAAAATATCCAATTAATTGCAAGCGAGAATTTCACATCTCCCGCCGTATTAGCAGCTCTTGGCTCAACGCTTTCAAATAAATATGCTGAAGGTTATCCCGGTAAGCGTTATTACGGTGGTTGCGAAGAAGTTGACAAGGCAGAAATCATCGGAATCCAACGAGCGAAAGAACTTTTCGGCGCCGAACATGCCAATCTTCAACCCCACTCTGGAGCCAGCGCAAATGTTGCCGTCTATCAAGCATTTACAAAACCTGGTGACACGGTGCTTGCGATGTCGCTGCCGCATGGTGGCCATCTAACGCATGGCTCAAAAGTTAATTTCTCTGGCAAGTGGTTTAACGTCGAGTCATATGGAGTAAGGCAATCCGATGAATTGATCGATTACGACGAACTACTCGAAATCGCAAAGCGAGTACGCCCAAAGATGATCTGTTCTGGCGCAACTGCTTATCCGCGGTTGATTGACTTCAAGCGTATCCGTGAAATTTGTGATGAAGTCGGCGCAATTATGTGGGTCGATGCAGCGCACTTCATTGGGCTTGTAGCTGGCAAAGCTATTCCATCCCCAGTCCCGTTTGCAGATGTTGTTTCATTTACAACTCATAAAGTTTTGCGGGGCCCTCGCGGAGGAATGATTCTTTCGAAAGCGGCACATGCAGCAGCAATCGACAAGGCAATTTTCCCAGGCATGCAAGGTGGACCAATCATGAGCGCCGTTGCGGGAAAGGCGGTCGCGCTAAAGGAGTGTCAGCAGAGCTCCTACCAGTCCTATGCCAAGGGAGTAATTGAGAATGCAAGGGCGCTAGCAAGTGCGTTAGAGAGTGAGGGAATGAGAGCGGTATCAGGTGGTACCGATACTCATTTAGCACTTATCGATATTAGAAAGACCGGGATAAATGGCAAGGTCGCAGATGAGCGATGTGGAAGATCTGGAATTACTCTAAATAAAAATGCCATCCCATTTGATCCAGAAAGCCCTGCTGTAACAAGTGGTATCCGCGTTGGAACTCCAGCCATAACAACTCAAGGGATGACTGTAAAAGAAATGCCTCAAGTTGCCTCACTAATTGCGCGAGCGATAAGGGATGGGGCGGATGACGCGAAGGCGGATAAAATCCGAAGCGAGGTGCACGAACTCACCTCGAAGTTCCCGGTCTATCCCCGCTAATGCGCGAATACTCACTCACTCTCCTAATTGCCGCTGCTCTTACCTATATGCTCACTCCGTTAGTCCGCAGGATTGCCCTTAAGTTTCGAGCAGTTGCTTACATCCGAGCCCGCGATATCCATAAAGAGGAGACCGCAAGATGGGGCGGGGTAGCGATGTGGATCGCAACCGGATTGACTTTGATTGCTGCTCAAAATCTTGAGTTAGTAGGGAAGGCCTATAGCAGAGAGCTTCTAGGAATTTTCCTTGCCGGTAGCTTCGTCCTAATAATTGGAATGCTAGATGATCGATTTGAATTGGATTCAATTACAAAGTTAGCCGGACAAGGTCTTGCCGCCGGAATACTTCTACTTTTTGGGATTCAAATTCTCTGGCTACCAATTAATGGAATCCTTGTCCTGCCAGCAAATATCGGCCAACTTCTCACCGTTTTGATCGTCATAATCATCATAAATGCGGTCAATTTCATCGATGGGCTAGATGGGCTAGCGACCGGGGTTGTTGCCATTTCGGCGGCCTCGTTCTTCGGCTTTGCCTACCTTCTTGCAGTAGAGAATGGCTTTAGTCGAGCCGGCGCTCCTTCTCTTACAAGTGCGATCGTGATCGGACTTTGTATCGGTTTTCTTCCGCACAATATCTATCCAGCTCGCATTTTTATGGGGGATTCGGGCTCTATGTTCCTTGGGTTGCTTTTGGCAGCATCAGCAATAACTTTGATGGGCCAGATTGATGCGAATGTCGTCTTCTCTGAAGATATCGGACCGGCGCTACTTCCCTTAATACTTCCCTTTGCGGTTCTTGCCGTCCCGCTTTTAGATCTCGCCCTTGCCATTTTGCGCCGGATAAGAAGTGGGAAGTCTCCATTCGCTCCTGATAAGGAGCACTTACATCATAAGTTGATGAAGTATGGGAATTCCCAACAACGCACAGCTCTCATTCTCTATTTCGCGACCGCAATATTGGCAATCCCTGCGATGCTCTCGGCATTCACTCCGCTCTGGTTGGCGCTACTAGTCGGATTGGTTCTCTCCTTCATTACCATCTCAATCACAAAGCGTGAACGTCAAATGCCCAGCAAAAACAAAACGTTAAAGTCCGCCGAGCAATAAGTTGAGGAGTTGATTATGGAGATGTCGCAATCGAACCAAGCGATGTGGAAAGGCGCCGCCATTCCTTCATTAATCTCATCGATTGTTGCAATCTTTATTGCTTACTTAGTTTCTGGAGTGAGTGGCTTATTGGGAGCGCTACTTGCATCATTTACCGTTGTAATCTTCTTCTCGGTATCTTTACTCGTCGCCAAATTCACAAAGGATGCCAATCCGATTGCGACTATGGCACTTGCGATGTTCTCTTACTTCACCAAACTCTTCATCATGGCAATCTTCCTGATCGCGGTCACCCGGCTTTCATCCCCTGAAACCGTCGACCGGCGCGCATTTGGCATCAGCGCCTTGGTAATCGCCTTCGCCTGGCTGGGCGGAGAGGTGCGAGCCTTCTTGAAGCTACGGCTACAGTTACCCCTACCCGAAAGCAGGAGCTGATGGATAACGGTTCGAATTCACCAAAGAACGACGAGAACGCCTTTTGGACGATCTTTGGATACATGCTCTCTGGGCTTTTGATTTGGGGTGGCATCGGATACGGGCTGGACAGGTGGCTCGACACGGGCTTCTTCTTATTGGCGGGCCTCGTCTTTGGTATGGGAGCGGCCCTCTACTTAATCTGGCTTCGTTTTGGCAGGAATTAGCGACCCGCTTTCCCTCGGTGAAGCGCTAGACCCGGGTATCCCAGGTAACTTTCCGCCCGCTTAGTTTCGATTTCTCACACATAGCGACTAACCAATAGGGTTGCGCCGGCTTCCCCCGATAACCGAATCACCCATCAAGGAGTCATGTTGCGCTTATACGCAGCTACCGAAGGCGTCAAAGATGAGGGCTTCAATCCTCCCGACGCTGGTGATTTCAACCTCCCTCCATTTATTGATGGCAATACTTTTGCTACGAAACCAATCTTGTTGGCTTTCCTCTCAGTTGCACTCATTTCGGTCTTCTTCATTCTCGCTTCCCGCAAATCCGCGCTAGTTCCATCGAAACTTCAATTTGCCGGCGAGAGCATTTATGGCTTTGTCCGTAATGATCTAGGAAGAGATGTCATCGGCCATGAATTCATGCGCTTCGTTCCTTATCTCTTCACGCTCTTCACTTTCATATTGGTAAACAATGTCTTCGGCATCATTCCAATCATTCAATTCCCAACGATGTCACGAGTCTCATTTCCGTATGTGTTGGCTGCGATCACTTTCTTCGTCTTCCATTACATCGGAGTGCGTCGCCACGGACTGATTGCTTACCTCAAGGGAATCATGTTCATTCCTGGCGTCCCAAAGCCGGCCTACATTTTGATTACGCCGTTGGAGCTCGCAACTTATTTCATTGTTCGCCCAATGACGCTTAGTCTGCGTCTATTTGCAAATATGTTCGCCGGCCACCTTCTTCTTCTCGTTTTCATCCTCGGCGGCGAGCATCTCCTGCAGGGAGTAATCGGCCTTAAAGTGGTTAGCCCATTCTCCTTCGTGGTAGCAATCGCGCTCACATTCTTCGAATTTATGGTCCAATGTCTACAGGCATATATCTTCACCCTACTAACCGCTCTGTACATAACAGGAGCTCTCGCAGACGAGCACTAATTACTCAAAATAGGTTTCCCATTCCAAAAGGAATGCGGGATAAGGAAAGACGGAAAAGGAAAAAGGAAAGGTAAGAAACATGGAAGGCACACTCAACCTGGTCGGTTTTGGCCTCGC
>CAZZIN010000038.1:0-2537 GCA_964654425.1 uncultured Clavibacter sp.
GCGGTTTTGGGCTCGCGGTGGGTCAGTACGCAATTACTCACGAGGCTCCTAGAACGGTGGTGGCCCGTCAGGGGTGGTGACGGTTGGTGCTGGGCTAAGTGGCCTGGGGTTGGTGCCGTATTGGGTGCCGCAGGTGTGTTGGGCGTGGCGTGGGTGTCGGCTTGGTGCGCGGATGTGTTCTAGGTGGCGGCGTTGGGCGGTGCGGTCGGGGAGGAGGTTGTAGGTGGGGACGTCGTTGAGGAGTGCTTGGTATTCGCTGTGGTCGTTGAGGGTGTCGGGTTCTAGGTGCAGAGGGAGGCCGTAGGTGGTGCCGGTGATGGTGATGGCGCCGCATTTGCGGCAGGTGTTGGCGGTGAATTTGTTGCTGTGTTTGGCGGGTCCGCCATCCGCGATCCCCCCTACGGGGGGGGATCGACGGATTGGACTTGGCAACTGACGCGGATTAGGACGGATCATGAGGCGGATTGCCACGGATTGGCACGGATTGGCAATCCGCGGGGGGTCTGTTTTGGAGGCAAAAATCCGCGGCTCATGTGCCCTCCATTTGGGCGGTTTGGAAGGTGCTGGGTTGCTGGCAGTAGGTGTTCCAGAGTTTCTTGTTGAGGACGTCGTTACCGAATGAGATGCCTGCTGCTCGGACTGCTTTCTTGACGTCTTCCAGGCGCATTTCGGGGTTTTTGGGGATTTGTTTCTTGGTCATGTCGGCGAGCAGTTGATCCTTTTTGGCGCGGTATCCGTCGCCGACGGGTTCGTGGCGGAGAGGGCCTTCGTGCCTTCTGATGGTGAGTTGACGTTCGGTGATGGGCAGTCGGTTGGCTTCGCAGGTGAGGTCGTAGAGATCGTCGGTGGCTCGGCTCATGCGCCAGACGGCGTCAACGTCGCCGGATTTTGCTGATCCGCCGCGTTGGCCTTTGCTTTCGTCTTTTCCTGAGTGGTCGAGGCGAATGAGGGCGATTTTGGCTTGCTTCAGCTTGAGCCCGGTGTGTCGGTAGAAGTCAAGCCAGGTGTCGTTTTCGTTTTCGTCGCCAGCGATGGCGCGGCTGACGGTGTCAATGACGACGACTTCTGCTCCGTAGACGTTGACGGCTGCGAGAAGTTCTTTTGACCCTTTTTCGCTGTCGAGGGCGGCCATGTTGGGGAATGAGAGGAGTTTGAGGTTGTCAAGGTCGTTCGGTGTGTAGCCCATGTTTTGGAGGCGTTCGCGGATGTCGGCTTTGGGGTCGTTTTCGAAGTCGACGTAGAGGACGGTGCGGGGTGGCCCGGCTGGGTTGCCGAGTATTTCGCGGCCTGCGGATATGCCGGCGGCTAGTTCAAGCATAAGGAGGCTTTTGCCGACCTTGGGAGCGGAGTAGAGGGCGATGAGGCGGCGTGCGGGTAGTAGGGGGTAGGCGATCCATTCTTCTTCGGTGTCGTCCTCCCATAGTCCTTGCCAGTTGATGGCGGGGAGGTTGGTGAGGACGTAGTCGCGTTCGAGGTCTTCTTCGGGGATGAGGCCGGCGTTGGGGTTGTCGATGAGCCATGGCGCGAGGTCGGGTATTTGGGTGGTGGGGTCGCCGTAGCCGTCGGCCCTGAGTTGGCGGGTGGCGGCTGATAGGTCGCCGTCGTGGTGGAGGTGGGCGTAGACCTGGCCTTTGGAGAGGCCGACTTCGGTGGGCATGCCGGAGACTGAGGTGGAGAAGAGGTAAAGGGGGCCGTCTTCGATGGTGGAGGCGGAGTGGCCGTCGCGGGGGTTTTTGCCGGGGCGTGTCCAGTAGTCGTGGGTTTTGTCGCAGCTGTGCCATGTCCAGCCTGCGGGTTCGAGGATGTCGCGCCAGGTGGTGCGTTGGCGGTAGTCGTCGAAGGGGGTGAGTGTGTTTGTGGTGGTGGTGGGTTGGGGTGCGGGGGTTGTGGGTTGGTCGGGTATGCCGCCGAAGGCTTCGCCGAGGAGGTAGTGGAGGAATTCAAGTTCTTCGGTGGTGATGTGGGCGACTCGGTCGGGGCTGGTGTCGGGGAGGAGCATGTAGACGCTGTCGGGGTGGTGGCCGGTTCGGGCGGGTGTTGGCCAGACGATGACGAAGCCGCCTTCGCCGCGTGTTTCTGTGATGACTTTGGCGCCGTTCATGGAGAGTTTGGTGTTGCCGGGGACGGGGCCGTCGGTGACGCGGACGAAGAGGTGGAGGCCGCCGCCGGCTGATTCTTCGGCGCAGCCGTTGTAGACGCGCATGATGAGGTTGATGGCGCCGAGGTCGTGGTCGTCGTCCCATTGTTTGGCGTAGTCGAAGAGGGTGCCGAGTTTGCGGTGGAGGTCGGGGCCTTCGATTTCGATCATCTCGGTGTTGCCGCTGGCTTGGCCCATGATGAGGCCGATGCCGGTGTAGCGGCCTGTGGTGAGCCAGCCCTCTAGGGTTGCCCAGTCGGGGCGTTGTTGCTGGTATTTCTTCCATTGGCCGAAGGGTCGTTTGCCGCCGTCTTCGTGGCTGGGGATGACGCAGAATCCGGCGTCGTACCAGGCGCGTGCTGCGGTGAGGAGGGGGTTGGCAGGGTCGGCCACGGTCAAC
>CAZZIN010000038.1:2637-5627 GCA_964654425.1 uncultured Clavibacter sp.
GTCCCCACGCCCGACTTGAACGGGCCGCTCGCCTGCGCAGAACGAGGGTGGGGGGCCTTGTGGCTACTTGCGGGCGCCGAGCTTGCCGAGGGCGGCAGCGAGCGCGGGATTACCGGATTCGGCGGCGACCTGGGCGATCTCGTCGTCGACGGCGGTGAACGTGCCCGACTGGTACTGCTCCAAGTAAGCGGTGGCGGCCTTCACGGCAGGCTTCTCTGTGGAGGCGTCAACCAGAACCCACGGCGCTGACTGGCCCGGCTTAGCGGTGCCCTTGCCGAGGACGGCGAGGACTTTCTGACCGATGCGGTTCTTGAGGGAGCCGACGAGGACGCGAGGGAACCACAAGATGTCCTCGTAGGTGGTTTGGTCGGTGATGTCGTGGACGGTGACGCGGATGGCGTCTTTATCCCCGAGGCTGGTAGGGATGTTCTCGCGGTATTCGTGGGGTTCGACGACGAGCAGGTGACCCTCAAGGTCGGCGGGCTTGACGTCGCTGCCTTCGGATGTGCCTGGTGATGTGAACAATGTGGTGCCTTTCTATGCGGGTGCGGCTGCGGGTGCAGGCGCAGGGAGGGGTGTCAGCGGCTTGGTTTTGTAGGCGGTGCGCACGGCTGCCGCTGTTTGGGCGAGGGCCCAGCCGTGTTCGAGGTCGATGAGGTAGAGGTCGCACCGGCCCTGCTCTGAGGGGAGGTGGATGAGGAGGCCGATGTCGGTGCGCACCCCAAGGTCGGCAAGGGGGGCGATGCGGCCTTGCTTCGGGTGGTAGAGGGTGGAGTTGGCGTAGATGGCGATCTGTTGGGCGACGCCGTGGGGGTAGTTGGGTTCGTGTTGCCCGGTTTTGACGTCGCCGACGACGAGGCCGACGTCGGGGATGTTGACGAGGCGGTCGAAGGACCCGGCGGCCTGGAGTTGGTCGCAGACGACGAACAGTTCGGCGGCTTCCATGGTGAGGTGGCGGGTGGCTTCGCGGTAGGCGACGAGGTCGAGGTAGAGGGGGTCGGTGGCGGGGATGAGCTCGGCGGGGTCGTGGCCTTCGTCAATGCGCTCGGTGAAGGCGTGGAGTGCGGTGCCGACGTTGGCGGCCCGGTCTGAGGCGGCTGCGGAGAGGGCTTCTTCGACGACCTCATTGAGGGCTGCCCTGTCGTCGCCGACTGCTTTGGCTTTGGTGACGAGGTCGGGTCGGACGGCGAGGCCGAGTGCGGTTTGGCGGCATTTCCATTGGGTGAGGGCGGTTTTGTCGTCGAGGGCTTTGGCGAGGGTTGAGACTCGGGTGTAGGGGACAGGTTTGCCGCCTCCAGGTGGGTCAATGAGGGGGCGTCCCCAGCGGTCGCGGGGAATGTCGGTGTCAGGTCGGGCGAACATGGCAGGGCCTTCCGTTTAGGCGGGGTTCTTGCGGGCTTGGATGCGGATGAATTGGCGCTGGACGGGGGTGGTGCCACCCCAGATGCCAGCGGTTTCGTTGTTGGTCATGGCGTATTCGAGGCAGTCGTCGACAACGTCGCAGGTGCCGCAGACGGCTAGGGCGGGTTGGGCGGCTTCGGTGTCGGATGTGAGGGGCCAGAAGATGTCTTTGTTGTAGACGGTGCGGCAGGCCGCGTTGACCATCCACGAGTTGTCCGCCTGCCTGACGTCGCGGCAGTCGCGGCACCAGCTGGTCGGCGGGGCTTGGCGTAGGACGCCGCAGCGGGGACAGGGCTTGGGGGAAGTGTGGGATGTCATCAGTCGGTGTCCACCCGCTCAATGAAGTTCACGAATGTCCACAGCTCGTCGCTGACGACAGGGTCGGGGTGGCGGGTGGCGAAGGTGGCAAACAGGTCGCGGATGCGGTCGCGCATTTGCCGCTGCCCGAGTTCGCGCCCGGCTTCGCGGGCGAAGGGGACAGGGTCAAGGAATTGGCGCAGGTCGTTAGCCATCGGCCTTGCCTCCGCAGCGGCAGATGTCCTTGGAGACACAGCCATCGGAGTCCAAGACGTATTCCATGCCGGTGCCGAGGCAGTAGTCGCAGCCGCTCATCGGCACGCCTTGGGAAATTGGGCGTAGTACCGCTCGAAGGGCTCGACGATCCAGTTCTGGTGCTGCCACGACGACCACATGCCGTAGGACGAGAAGTCGTAGGAGACCTTGCCGTGCTTGACGCTCAGGCCCCAGGGTTGCCAGCCCATGTCGCGGACCATCTTGCGGACGGCCGTGAGGTTTTGGACCGGGTCGTAGATGTCGGCGGGCCAATACTTGCTGCCCTGCCAGGAAGGCGCGTTGAGTTGCATGAGCCCCAGGTCGGGCCATGACGACTCGCCGGGGTTGCCGTTCGACTCGCGTTGGGCGATAGCCCAGGCGACGCGGACGTTGGCGCCTTGGAACCCGGCCTCCTTAATCCAGGCGACGACTTGGTCCTTGCAAGGCTTGGCGGGTTTGGCCGGCACGGGTGGGGCGACGATGACGCTGGCGGCCAGGCCGGCGACGATAAGTTGTGCTATCACGCTGCTCCCTTCAACGGTTCGCCGTATCCGTAGGCGCGCAGCAGCAGGAGCGCCTTGGCGAAGGTCATTTCGACGGGGAAGGCGTGGTCGTGAATGAAGACGCCTTTGCGGATTTGGAGCGTGGCGACGACAGGGGCGCCGAGGAAACAGCGCCAGTACGCGGCACGCTCGGGGGAGTACCCGGCCCGCTGCACGACGAGTAGGCCGATGGTGGCCCCGGCGTTCTGCCGTTCAATCTCGGTCTCTAACCACCACAGGTCGATTTGCGCGAGCGACGCGGTCTTGGCGGCCTTGCCGGTCTTGACCTCGGCGATGATGCCGGGGCACAAGATCGCGTCGCCCTGGTCGTCGGCCCCGGCTAGCGCCAGGCGTCGAGCCTCGGGGAAACCGAGGTCGCGTGCCACGCGCACGACCCCGGTCTCACCCCGAGTCCCGATCGCCTTGGGCCGGTTGGTCACGACCGCTGGGCTCGCTGGTAGGCAAGGGTGATGTCGGCCGGGATGCGGCCGCGCT
>CAZZIN010000039.1:0-4718 GCA_964654425.1 uncultured Clavibacter sp.
CTCGCAGAAGTTCGCTCATTCGCCCTTGAAATTATGGATCGAATGATTGAAGCGGGCGTCAAGGCAATCGTTATCGCATGCAATACCGCGAGCGCCGCAATGCTTAGAGATGCGCGTGAGCGTTACTCAATACCAGTTATTGAAGTGATTCAACCGGCAGTAAAGCGCGCCGTATCTGCGACCCGCTCCGGTCAAGTTGGCGTTATTGGAACCCAGACAACTATTGATTCGAAAGCTTATGAAGATGCATTCGCTGCCGCGCCGCAACTAAAGCTAACTGCGGTTGCCTGCCCGGACTTCGTTAGCTTCGTCGAGCGGGGCGAGACCTCGGGTTCGGCGGTCACCGAATCAGCGCTCAAGTATTTGCAACCTTTGAAAGATAAGGGCATCGACACTTTGGTTCTTGGCTGCACGCACTACCCACTTCTAACCGGTGTGATCTCATATGTGATGGGAAATGAAGTGACCTTGGTTTCAAGCGCTGAAGAAACTGCTAAAGATCTCTACCGAGTCTTGGTCGAGAAGAATCTCCTACGCTCTAATTCAGCAAGGGCAAAGTATAAATTCATCTCAAGTGGCAATCCAGATTCCTTCGCCAAGTTAGCGCGAAGATTTTTGGGTCCTGAAGTTGCCGAAGTGCGAGCAAGTGAAGGGCCATGGAACAAATGAGCCCATCAGAGAAATCAATCGGAGAGAGAGTCGAGAAGTGATGAGCGAAAACGGCAAGAGAATCGATGGTCGCGCAGCGAATCAATTGCGTGAGATTACATTCGAACGTAATTGGCTTGGACAGGCTGAAGGCTCAGTTCTCGTCTCTTTTGGAAACACACGCGTCTTATGCGTCGCCTCCTTCACCCCAGGTGTACCGCGATGGTTGGTAGGAAGTGGCAAAGGCTGGGTGACATCGGAATATTCGATGTTGCCACGAGCGACCCATACCCGCTCCGATCGCGAGAGCGTTAAAGGAAAGCTCGGAGGTCGTACCCAGGAAATTTCACGTCTGATTGGAAGGTCGCTTCGTTCCGTAGTCGATATGAAGCAACTAGGTGAGAACACGATTGTTTTAGATTGCGATGTCCTGCAGGCAGATGGTGGAACTCGAACAGCTGCAATCACAGGCGCTTATGTGGCGCTCGTTGATGCGTTGAATTGGGCGAAGGCAAAGGGGCATGTTGCATCGATTCCACTAACTGATTCGGTAGCTGCTGTAAGCGTTGGAATCATCAATGGCGAGGCGATGCTAGATCTTTGTTATGAAGAAGATGTAACTGCAGAGACGGATATGAACATCGTCTGTACTGGAAATGGCGACTTCGTTGAAGTACAAGGTACTGCTGAAGGCAAACCTTTTGACCGAGCGTTATTGGATAAGTTGCTAGATCTTGGCTCGACTGGGTGCAAGGAATTAGGAAAACTCCAGAGAGCTGCGCTCAACGCATAAGGTGAAGACGCTTGTAATTGCCACACGCAATAAGGGCAAGATCGCTGAGATTGCGCGCATTCTTCAATTTGATTCCGAAATAGAAGTCCGGTCGGTAGCCGATTTTGATTTAGAGGATATTGAAGAGACTGGTTCAACGTTTGAGGAGAATGCTTTACTTAAAGCTTTAACGGTGGCAAGAGCGACTGGTTTTGCCGCCCTCGCCGATGACAGCGGCCTCGAAGTCGATGCCTTAGATGGTGCACCTGGAATCTTTTCGGCGCGCTATTCGGGAATACACGGCGATGATCTTGCAAATAACGCGAAACTATTGCGGGAACTATCTGATGTTGCGGCTAAGGAGCGCGGTGCACGCTTCGTTGCCGTTATCGCGGTTGCTAAACCAGATGGAACTAGCATCATGGAGCGAGGCGAATTGCCTGGGGCGATTTCCGATGCCGCAAGAGGGGCGAATGGCTTTGGGTATGACCCGGTATTTATTCCTAGTGGAAGTACGCAAACATTGGGGGAGTTCGAGCCGGGAGGCAAAGACAAGATAAGCCATCGCGCAAAAGCCCTCGCCATGATCGCGCCAAGAATCCCGGCCTTCCTCTCAGGTAGCGAGTAGGCTCTCGGCAGGAGAAGTTAGGGAAACTTCCAAAGTCGAAGGAGCCAAAGTGGCAACTAAGAAGAAATCCGCTCGCCCAGCGAAGGCAGCGAAGAAGCCTGTTGCCAAGAAGTCAACAGCAAAAAAGTCAGCGACCAAAAAAGTGGCGAGCAAGAAGCCAGCCGCCAAGAAGTCAACAGCAAAGAAAATTGCGCCAAAGAAGAAAATTGCGAAGCGCCCCGGCAAAGCTGGAAAGAAAGTAGCGGCTAAGTCATCCTCAGTTGAAGCCGCGAAGATTGTCATTCCACCCGTTCCCACAAGAGGGACTACTTCGATCAGCACAACGCCATCTCCAAAACCAACTACATCAGGATCATCCGTGGCATCAAGTTCGCCCACGAAAAAGAGTTCATCACGAGTTCTCTTCCTTGTTATCGCCGGCGTCGTTTTGCTCGCAATATTTGCGCTTTCAAATTCATCAATGGATGACGGAGCTTCACCAAAACCGACCCCTGCTGCTTCGGCCTCGGATGAGCCGAGTGATGAAGCGAGTGAAGATACTGGCGATACCGATGGCGAGAGCGCCGGAACACTTACCTATGAAGCACCAACTAGTTTTGTTGCTATCAATAATGGAAGTGGCGTAACTCTCCGCTGGAAGGCTCCGATGGCGACTGAGGGCCTAACCGGCTATCTCGTCTCAATCTCCTATAACGCAGTTGATTTCAAGGAAGTTGCGACTGTTCCTGCTGGCACCTTAACCCTTGATGTTGCGCGAGTGGGAGATGAGGGTGGAACTCAATTCTTCATCCAATCTGTCTACTCCGATGGCACGAAGGCTGATGGAGCTAAATTCGCACTTAAAGGAAAGTACGAGTAAGTCCAACTACTTCTTAAGCACCTCAAGGATTGCAGAGACGTAGGCATTTACCCCTGGTGGGTTTAAATGCACTCCATCGGATGCAAAATACTCGGGGTGATTTGTGGATAGAGAATTCCAATCAACGATCGTTGCATTTGGATAATTTGCGACGACCTTCGCAATCATTAAATTATTCTCATCACGCCAACTACGCGGAACTGCAGTATTTACGACGATGACTCGGGGCTGATTCTTAACAATCTCCATTAATTCGATGACATCACTCTCCACCAAGCGGTTGTTATTGCCCAGATTCAAGATTACGTTGGAACTTGCTACGAATTTTTGGTCGGTCCGGGCGACTTCTATCAGCTCATCGATTTGACGGCCAACACGCGCGTTAATCAGCTCAATCCGCTCGAAGGAAGCGAGCACATTTCGAATTCCAAGGATCACTGAGTCTCCGGTCACCCAAAGACCTGGAGTGGCGCTATCGGTGATGACATCATCTTTCGGAGCTGTTGCCGCAGCTTGTTGCGCTCTAAGTTCGGCAGCAGCAATCTCATCGGCTCGCTTAATAGCATTTATTGAGATTAAGGTGGTTGCTAAAAGCGTTAGTGCGATCGCAAGAATTGCTGAAATTTTTTGGCGGAGCCGAACAGCCTTTGTCCGATACTTCATTCCCCTTAGCCAAAGTTCAAATTGCCCTCTTCGGATTGGAGTTTCTACGTACCGATAAGAGATATCGGCTAAGGCAAAGACAATAAGTATTCGTAGGGAATAAAGCGCCCAATCATCACCTACAAGATCAATTGATGGCCTAGTTAATTGGAAGACAATCCAGTGCCAGAGATAGATTCCATAAGATCTTTCGCCAATCCATAGTGCAGGTTTTGTGCTCAAGATTGGTGCGAATCTTGAGGCTGGGTGAATTACGGATATTAAGGTTGCGCAACCAAAGATAGCGGTCAAAGGAAAAGCGACTCGGTAGAGCGTGGGATCGCTCTCGTTGATAAAGAGAAATGCACTTAGCAAACCAAGGAATCCAAAGACACCGATTAAATCGACAAAGTCTTGAGCGCGCTTGGAAATCTCTTTTGTCAGGTTCTGCGGTTTCCAACTAACGGCGAGCGCTGCCCCAAGAAATAGCCCAATTGAGTGGGTATCAGTTCCAAAATAAACGTGGCTAACTGCAGACTCTCTAATATCAATCTGAACTGAATAAATGAACAAAGCGATTCCAGAAGCGAGCGCAATTGCGAGGGCGACAAGCGAGATGTTCTTTTTGCCGAAGTATTTCAATACGAATAAAAGTACGAGTGGCCAAATAAGGTAGAACTGGGCCTCAACTGCGAGTGACCATGTGTGTTGCAGTAACGGTGGACGGCCGATCGCTTCAAAATAGTCTTGCTGGCGATTTACTAATGCCCAATTCATCGCGCCGGTGAATACATATGGAAGATCGCTCAAAAAGCGCTTTACTGTGTCTGTTGCATAAACGCCGATATAGATCGTGGTGAAGACCACCATCGCCACTAGGGCCGGAAGTAGCCTGCGCACGCGCGAAAGATAAAAAGCCCGGAGATCAAGCCCACCAGAGCGCTCTATCGAATCAAGAATTAGTCCAGTAATTACATAACCCGAGATCACAAAGAAAAGGTCAACGCCTAGAAATCCTCCGGGAATCCAATCAATTCCTAGGTGATACAGGAGTACTGCAATAACGGCGACGGCCCGAAGGCCATCTACCGATTGGATGTATCGATTAGCGCTGGTGGACATCACCGGCGAGACTTAGATGGAGCTTTCTTGCTCTTCTTTCCAGACTT
>CAZZIN010000040.1:0-4550 GCA_964654425.1 uncultured Clavibacter sp.
AGATGGAGCGTGGAATAGATGGCCAAGCAACCAAAGCGGCGCGCTCTTCGAGGCAAGGGTCCGACTCCAAGGGCCGAAAATCGGCCCAACCATAAGAGATATCGCGGCGATGATGAATCTTCACGAAAGCGAAGCCAACAGAAGCGGACTGAACGTAAGCGAATTGATGCAAAACGCGGCGATCGCAAACGCGACTTTAGAAGAGAGCCACGTGAACATCACGACACCATAGCTGGGCGTAATGCAGTCGTTGAAGCGCTTCGCGCTGGATTACCCGCAAAGGAATTAGTAGTTGCGATTGGCGCCGATATCGATGAGAGATTAGAAGAGAGCGTTCGCCTCGCCCAGAAAATGGGTATTGGAATTCGCGAAATCGAGCGACGCCAGATTGAGAATATGACTGGGATTGCTAATCATCAAGGTATTGCACTTGTCGCTAAACCATTCCAATACTCATCCCAGAAAGAGATATTCGCGCGTGCTAATGAACCAGCGCTCTTTGTTGCAGTTGATGGCGTTACCGATCCGCGAAATCTTGGTGCGATTGCCCGAAGTGCAGCTGCGTTTAGCGCAGATGGCTTGTTAATTCCAGAACGGCGAAACGCGCCTTTGACCGCTTCGGCTTGGAAAGCATCGGCCGGGGCTGCTGCTCGCCTACCGATTGCCCAAGTAACGAATCTGGTTCGATCGATGCAAGATGCAAAGGAATACGGCTGTTTTATCGTAGGTCTTGATGGGGATGCTGATACCGAGGTCGATGCGATGGAAATTGCTGATCAACCGATTTATATCGTGGTAGGCAGCGAAGGAAGAGGACTGTCGAGATTGGTTCGTGAGAACTGTGATTTGCTAATAAAGATTCCGATGAGCAATACCGTTGAATCACTAAATGCTAGTGTGGCGATGTCGATTGCTCTTTACGCAGTCGATAGGAAACGGAATGTCTTATAACCGTTTCATAGCCCTAGGCGACTCAATGACAGAAGGAATGTCAGATGAGATCTTCGAAGGTAAGTACCGCGGATGGGCAGATCGAGTAGCAGAAGTCATGTCTGCAAATTGGCCTGATTTCACTTACGCAAACCTTGCGATTCGAGGAAAACTCGTAGGTCAAGTTGTAAATGAGCAGATTCCGATAGCGAAAAAGTTCATTGAAGGAAGATCAACTTTGGTCTCATTTCATGCTGGAGCCAATGATGTAATCAGACCAAAATATGACCCAGCTCGAACTATTTCGATTTATAACAGCGGCGTAGATGAATTGATTCGCTCGGGCGCAAGCTTGATGCTCTTCTGTGTCTTAGAAGATACCGGTGCGACTACGAAGACTGCGAAGATCTGGAAGGAAAGATTTAAGGAATTCAATGAGAATGTGAGAAGGCGGGCTGCCGCAGTCGAGGCAATCCTGTTTGACCCTAATCACGATGAATTTTGGCGCGACCCAAGATTTGTTCACGAGGATCGATTACATCTAAATCAAGAAGGACATAGAAGAGTTGCTCAAGCTGTACTTTCGCGCTTTCAACTTCCACATGATGAGGATTGGCGAAAACCACTTCCAAAAGCAGAGTCGGTCAGACCAATCGAGAAACTGCAGATTGACTTGAATTGGTTCGCTAAATACGCAATTCCATGGATGGGACGAAGATTGAGAGGTAGGTCTTCTGGAGATGGAAAAGAAGCTAAATACCCCTATCCAGCGCCCTTTTCCGGTAAGCGAAACTAGAAGATAAGTGCAGTCCAACTCCATTTGTAAGCTCCGGGCTTAATCCGATACTTATCGATTGTGTCGGGGCCGCAAGAAGCAGTTCCGACACCGCGTTGGATAGCATCAATCGTCACCACAGTATTTCCGCATTTCTTAAGGAATACATCGTGAGTTGTATTAGCAAGATCAATAGAGCGATAGGGCGTGACCGTTACTAATCGTGGTCGATCAAGTTGAAAGTAGATTCCATGATTATTTCTATTCGATAGTGAAAACCATCGCACTGCCGTGTGTCCACCATTTTCTTGTGGCTTGATATATGGGACATACTGTTCTGAGACCTTGGAATTCCAGCGATGAATCTTTCCAATTGCACGATCTGGCATAGTTTCAAAAGGCCCGCTACCAAAATAGAGGTACTGATCCAATTCACCACTAAGTTCAAAATTTGTTCCGACGCGAGCTACATCATCTAGCTGCTTTGGAAGAGTCACGGCTTCAGTAACGCGAATTCCATCTTCAACACGCTCTACTAGTTGCTGGTGCTTGATTGGAATTCCACTCTCAGTCTTCCAAGTTGTGAGAATTCGAGTCGTATTGGCCTTACGAGAAATTTGCACATTAGAGCGAGTGAGATTGCGTAAGCCCCATTTATCCCACTTCTCCGATATATGTCCAATCAAATCGTTATCAGTAGGTGCTCGCCACAGCGTTAATTGGGGTGCAACCTCACAATTAGGAAGAAGAATCTGTCCATCGGATGCGACAAAATCGTCCGCTTCCTTAGAGCTCTTGGCTTTGGGAAGCGCTTTGCTAGGAAGTGCGAATTGGGCCCAAGCAACTTCACTAGCCAGGTGCGCCCACGGTTTGCTTACGGCAAGTTCGAGCGAGAAGTTAATAAATCTCTCACCACTTCCGTCACCTGCTTTTAAGGACTTAGTTGGAACAGTGAAAATAGAGCTACTCCGAGCCTTTACTCGGGGCAGTTTTACATCGCCGGCAAGTACTACTTTGCCGTTTACCGTGATTTCGTAGCGGAGCTTGAAGTCTCTTAAATCATTGAAAAATTGCTTATTGAAGATTTCAAATCGCCCAGTCTTAAGGTTCTTGGCCGAAATTCTTACGGGCGCGGCGATTGCTTTGAACTCTTGGAGTGCCGGTTTGGGCGAACGATCGGGGAAGAACATGCCATCACATACGAAATTGCCATCATGGCGAAGTTCTCCGTAGTCACCACCGTACGCAGAACGAATAGTCCCATTCTCAAGTCTTTGATTTAGTCCGTGATCCCACATCTCCCAGATAAATCCACCCTGTAAACCTTTCAACGAATGGACCGCATCCCAATACTCAGCCAATGTGCCATTGCTATTTCCCATCGCATGGGAGTACTCACACATAATTAATGGGCGCAAAGCCTTCTTTGATTTGGCATAAGAAATTAGGGCAGAAATCTCCGGGTACATCGGACATACGACATCCGTTAAATCATGATTGATGGTCCAATTCCCGCGAATCGCGCCTTCATAATGAAGTGGGCGAGTTGGGTCGAAGAATCTTGCATATTGTGCTGCGGCGCGATGATTAAGGCCTGCGCCGGATTCATTTCCAAGGGACCACATCACAACTGAGGGATGATGAATGTCGCGTTGAATCATCCGCGCAACGCGATCAACCCAAGCGTTCAAGTATCGCTGATCATTACAAAGTGTGTTTTGGAATGCATGCGATTCGATATTGGCCTCTCCAACTACATAAAAACCAAGTTCATCACAAAGATCCAAGAAAGCGGGATCATTTGGATAGTGCGAAGTACGCACAGCGTTGAAATTCCATCGCTTTAACTCAAGAAGATCCTGACGCATTAGATCTCGAGTTAGGACTCTTCCGGTCTCGCGGTTGAAGTCATGGCGGTTTATCCCGTAGAAGATGATTGGTTGGCCGTTTACTAGAAACTCATTCCCTTTGATTTCAATGCGACGAAAGCCAATTTTCTGGGAGCTAATTTCAATGACTTGTCCGGTGGGGTCAATTAGTTCATATTCAACATCGTATAGAGCAGGAGATTCCGCGGTCCAAGGCGAGATGTTTGGGACGTTGATCGAAAATTCAATCGGGCCTGGAATTATCGACTCGGTTGCGAGGAACGCCTCATATTTTGCCTTTGGCATATTTCCATCCCAATACCGGCCAAGAAAGTAATCATCTCCGGCTAACTTCTCTTCTGCACTCTTCTCAGTCCATTGCGGCGCGCGCTTGAGGATTACAGGCGCGCTATGGCTGGCACCCTTAATTCCAATAATCTTTACACGCAGTTTGTAATTTGCAATTGACGCGTTATTTATCGAATTTATCTGCGCTCTAACGTTCAATGTCCCCGTCTTGTTGTCTTTCATTAAACCTGGAGTTGGATAAAGACGTTCGATAAATACCTGTTCGGTCGCATAAAGCTTTACCGAACGGGTGATTCCGCCATGCCACCATTGATCTTGATCTTCAATGAAGTTCGCATCAGACCACTTAATAACCTTTATCTGTATTTGATTAGAACCATTTCCTACGAAATTTGTGATGTCAAACTCGGCGGCAAGGCGTGAGTCTTTAGCAACGCCTACTTCTTTGCCGTTGATAGAGAGAATCGCAACTGATTCAAATCCGCCAATGGAAAGCACGATACGTTTGTTCTTCCACGAATTCGGAAGGGAAAATTCACGTTCATATACTCCAGTTGGATTTTCTTCAGGAACAAGTGGTGGTAAGTGCTCAAAGGGCATTTGGGTATTTGTATAAATTGGTTTATCACCGAAGGGCTGTTCACCGTTTATCATCGTCCATAACCCAG
>CAZZIN010000041.1:0-4418 GCA_964654425.1 uncultured Clavibacter sp.
ATGCTTAACGCGACGTGGAATTAACATTAGTTAGCTCCGCTCTCATTAGGTGTTGTACTTTCAGCAGCCGCAGCAGCTTCAGCACGCGCAGCAACAGTTGTAGTTGTTACCTCACCACGTGGTGCTCTTGGTGCACGATTTGAACGATTTGGTTTTGGAGCTTTTGCAGCAGCAAGAGCTGAAGCAGCACGCTCAGCGCGAGATTCAATAACCTCACCCTTATAAATCCAAACCTTTACTCCTAGACGACCAAATGTTGTGTGGGCTTCAGCAAATCCATAATCAATATCAGCACGAAGTGTGTGTAATGGAACTCGACCTTCACGGTAGAACTCAGATCGGCTCATTTCAGCTCCACCCAAACGTCCACCACATTGAACTCGAATTCCCTCTGCCCCTGCCTTTAATGCAGTTTGCATTCCCTTACGCATTGCACGACGGAATGAAACACGAGCTGCTAATTGCTCAGCAATTCCTTGTGCTACAAGTTGGGCATCAGTTTCTGGATTTTTAACCTCAAGAATATTTAACTGAACTTGCTTGCCAGTTAGATTTTCTAAATCAATTCGCAACTTATCTGCCTCTTGGCCACGACGACCAATAACAATTCCAGGACGAGCGGTAAATAGGTCAATACGAACCTTCTCGCGAGTTCTCTCGATCTCAATTTTAGATACGCCAGCTCGCTCCATCTTTTTTGCCATAAGTTTGCGAATCTGAATATCCTCTTTTACGTAAGCACCGTATAACTTGTCGGCATACCAACGTGATTTGAAATCTGTAGTGATTCCTAACCGGAAGCCGTGTGGATTTATTTTTTGACCCATTTACTCGGCCTTCCCTTTAGTTGCAGCCTTTTTGGCTGGCGCTTTTTTAGCAGGAGCTTTCTTAGCCGCTGCCTTCTTTGCTACAGGCTTTTCAGCAATTGCATCAGTTGCCTTAGTTGGTGCTGGCGCATCTGCAATTGGTGTCTGTTTTCTTAATGCTTTTGGCTTTTGCATCTGGGATGCTTTTAAATTCTTGTTGGTGCGAAGATTTTTATCATCAGAGAGAATTACAGTCACCTGTGATGATCTCTTATCAATTGCAAAGCCACGGCCTTGTGCACGTGGACGGTATCGCTTCATAGTGAAGCCTTCATCTACTAATGCTTCAATAATCCAAAGCTCAGATGCATCCCGGATTGAAGGATTCTTCTGCTTTGCATTTGCTACAGCTGATGCAATCAATGAATAAATTGCAGCGCCTAGCTCTGGTTGATTAGCAAACTTCATCATATTAAGTGCGGTATCAGCACGTTGACCACGTACTAGATTTACTACACGACGTGCTTTTTGTGGTGTGGCACGGAAATCACGAAGTACTGCGCGTGATACCAATGCGTTAGCGGTAGCTGTATTACTCACTTACAACCGCCTTTCCATCAGCACGAGAGTGACCTTTGAAAGTTCTAGTTGGTGAAAACTCACCTAACTTATGACCAATCATCGCTTCGGTAACAAAAACTGGTACATGCTTGCGGCCATCATGAACTGCAATGGTGTGACCGATCATCTCTGGGGTAATCATCGAACGACGTGACCAAGTTTTAATAACATTTTTGGTGTTCTTCTCGTTTTGATCGGCTACCTTTTTAGATAGATGAAGATCAACGAAAGGACCCTTCTTTAAACTACGTGGCATCTTAAGATCCCCCCTTATCTCTTCTTGTTCGACTTGCGACGACGGATAATTAATGAATCACTGGCTTTCTTTTTGCGAGTGCGCTTTTCTGGTAATCCCCAAGGTGAAACTGGATGACGGCCACCAGAGGTTTTACCTTCACCACCACCATGTGGGTGATCTACTGGGTTCATAACCACACCACGAACAGATGGGCGCTTGCCCTTCCATCGCATACGACCGGCTTTTCCATAATTTCTATTTGATTGCTCAGCATTACCAACGGTGCCAACTGTGGCTCGGCAGCGAACATCAACATTTCTAATTTCACCTGATGGCATACGAAGTTGTGCGTATGGTCCATCTTTTGCAACTAATTGCACAGCGCTGCCAGCTGATCTACCAATCTTTGCTCCACCGCCTGGGCGAAGTTCAATTGCGTGAATCATGGTTCCAACTGGAATATTACGAAGTGGCAAATTATTTCCTGGCTTAATATCTGCAGCAGGTCCATTTTCAATAGGTGAACCTTGTGTTAAACCATCTGGTGCAATGATGTAACGCTTCTCGCCATCGGCAAAGTGAAGCAGTGCAATATTTGCAGTCCGGTTTGGATCGTATTCAATTTGGGCAACCTTTGCTGGTACACCATCTTTATCATTACGAACAAAATCAATTAATCTATAGGCCCGCTTATGTCCGCCACCTTGATGACGCATGGTTACGCGACCAGTTGCGTTACGACCGCCTTTGGAATTAATCGGACGAACTAATGATTTCTCTGGCTTTTGACGAGTGATCTCTTCAAAATCAGGAACGCTTGCTCCGCGCTGACCAGGTGTGGTCGGCCTCAGATTACGCAGTGCCATTATCTATTCTCCCTATTCCTATTAAGAGCCAATCCCCACTTAGGAGACTGGTCCTCCAAAGATGTCGATTCGTTGTCCAGCTGCCACATGCACAATTGCCCGCTTTGTATCTTTTCGCTTTCCAAAACCAAGAGCGGTTCGCTTGCGCTTACCCTCACGGTTCATGGTGTTAACACTTAATACCTTTACGCCAAATACTTTTTCAACTGCAATTTTGATCTCAGTCTTATTGGCATCTGGTGCTACTAAGAATGTGTACTTATTGCCATCTAGCAGTGAGTATGACTTCTCAGATACAACTGGTGCTAGTAATACGTCGCGGTAGTTTTTCATGCTGATACTCCTACTTCACTCTCGCGGGCAACAGCTGTTGCACCTTTGCCAGTTGCAGGTCCGGCAATAAAGTCACGAAGTGCTGATTCAGAGAAGATCACATCATCGGCAACTAAAACATCGTAGGCGTTTAATTGATCATTAACGATTAGATGTAAATCATCATGATTTCTTAGCGCTAGCCATGCAGCGTTTTCAGTTCTAGATAAAACCACTAATAAATTCTTACGATCTGAAAATTGGCGAACTGCAGAGATAGCTGCTTTAGTTGTGGTTGCTTCCACAATTCCGCTTACGGCGTGAATACGAGATGCGCGTTGGCGATCTGATAAAACACCTTTTAGTGCAGCAGCAATCATTTTCTTTGGTGTGCGTTGGTCATACTTACGAGGTACTGGACCATGGGCAACTCCACCATGACGTTGGTTAGGTGAACGAGTTGAACCCTGACGAGCACGACCAGTTCCCTTTTGTTTAAATGGTTTCTTTCCACCACCGGAGACCTCACCACGATTTTTAGCCTTGTGAGTTCCAGCGCGCGCAGCTGCTAATTGGGCAACAACTACTTGGTGAATTAATGGCACATTTGCCTGCACATCAAATATGGCCGCAGGTAATTCAATGCTGCCACTTGGCTTGCCAGCAATATCTTTAATCTCAAGTTTTAGCGCCATTATGCACCAGCCTTTGCATTAATAGTTTCACCGATAGCTTTTTTAGCTGCGCTCTTAATAAATATGGTGGCACCAATTGCACCTGGCACTGCGCCACGAACTAATATCTTGTTGCTGGATGCATCAACTGAGTGCACTAAAAGATTTTGTGCTGTCACAGTATCAATACCCATGCGACCCATCATGCGCTTACCCTTAAATACGCGACCTGGTGTAGTTCTATTTCCAATAGATCCTGACATACGGTGTTTTTTATCTACACCGTGGGCAGCACCAATTCCAGAGAAACCATGGCGCTTCATAACACCAGCAGTTCCCTTACCTTTTGATGTACCAGTGGCATCAATAATTTCACCAGCTGCAAATACATCTGCCTTTAATTCTTGACCAACTGAATAACCCTCTGTGTTTGAAACTCTTAACTCTGCAACCTCAAGACGTGGTGTAACTCCAGCTTTTGCGAATTGACCAGTTGCTGGCTTTGAAACCTTACGTGGCTCAACTGCGCCATAAGCTAATTGCACAGCAGTGTAGCCATCTTTTTCAATTGTGCGAATTTGAGTAACCACACATGGGCCAGCCTCAATCACAGTTACTGGCACAATTTTATTTTGGGAATCAAAGACCTGGGTCATGCCCAGCTTCTTGCCCAAGATACCCTTGATGGCAGAAGATCTAGATTGCGTAGTTGTCATTTGAATTTTCCCTTAGAGCTTAATCTCGATGTCGACGCCAGCTGGTAAATCAAGACGCATCAATGAATCAACAGTTTTAGGTGTTGGATCGATGATGTCGATTAAACGCTTGTGAGTGCGCATCTCGAAATGCTCGCGGCTATCTTTATATTTGTGTGGAGAGCGAATAACACAGTAAGTGTTTT
>CAZZIN010000042.1:0-4397 GCA_964654425.1 uncultured Clavibacter sp.
GGATACTTCTTTCCCGTGACTTTCTTCATTTGAGCGAACCAATAACTCATCGGCTTCCCATATCGCTTTTCAATAGCTGGAAAGTGAGACTCTCTGAGCGCTTTGTCTTTCATCTGGCCTCAAAGAATATCGATAAGTGGTGAATAACATGAGAATCTTGTACCTTCCCCAGATGCTCACATTTATAACCGGTGGAAGTAGAGGCCTTGGCAAAGAAGTTGCACGGGCGTTAGTTTCTAAGGGACATAAAGTCGTAATCATCGCCAAGGACAGGGCTCGAGCAGAGCAAACCTCAATTGAACTTGGTACAGAATTTGAAATTGCGGATTTGCAGGATCAGCAACAGGCTCGAAGTGTCGCTGAATCTATGTTGGCCAAGTACGGGGTTCCGAAAGTCTTAGTGCTTGCGCACGGTGTAATGAGTGACAAGATGGCCAAAACTCTTCGCACAAACGATAGTGAATGGAATCGAGTTCTAGATATCAATCTGAATTCCACCTTCACACTTGTAAATGCCCTTGGATCAAAGATGGCTGAAGCAAGAGATGGTCGAATCATCGTTTTCTCTGCTTGCCTCGGAAGGATGTCTGGTCCTGGTAACGCAGGCGGATTAGCACCATATCGAATCTCAAAGGCAGGCGTTAATGCACTTGTACGAAACCTCGCCCACGAAACTGGACACGGTTCTCGCGGACTCTTAGTTGATGCAATCTGTCCCAATCACAGTCGCACCGATATGGGTGGACCTGATGCGCCAAGAAGCGCAGAAGAGGGAGCAGATACTGCGGTCTGGCTAGCTACACGTGAATTCAAGAGCGGCGATGTAACTGGTGTTCTTTGGGAGGACCGCGAAGTAATTCCTTGGTAGGAATCGCCGACAAGTTCTTCGGCTAAAACTTGCCACAGGCGTACCCTGAATGCATGGACATATTTGATGTGCTTTACCCAATCGGAGTTTTCATTTTTGCTTGGTTGTGGGGTTGGTCTTTCACTCACTTCATCGACCAGTAAGAGAACTACTACTTAGATCTCATCCTTCTTGCGCGTAGCAAACGCAAAGATTGCAAGCCCCACGACTAGAGCACCTGCACCCACTCCATAGGAAATAACATCATCTGATCTATTCGAATCAACGAATACTCCAACAAATACAACCGCAAGAATCGCGACTACCACACCGATTAATTTCGACTTCAGATCATCTAGATCTCTAACTCGAAGCCATTGGGGAACTTCAATCTCGGCATCAATGAATAGTTCATAAAGTCCATAACCGATAACAAGAAGAACTGTCCCAAGCAAAATTGCGTCAACAGCGGTTAAAACTTCGACAATTGTCTCTTTAAGACCCAAATCTGTTGCGATTGCATCAATAACGACCATGATTATGGCTAGCGAACCTTGTGCCATCAAGAGAATTGCTCCGATAATTGAAGCCAACGCCGGTACAAAAACCGCATATCTTGTGAGCCCAATTATTCGCTTCATTAGGTAAAGCCTGACATCGCAAGTCAACTTTTTCAAGCACTCGATTGGGGCAAGTCCTTTCTACCTCGGATACCCAATTTTGAATAGATTATTACTGTCTCTTGCCGCACTAAAGATTCGCTGAATCCCACTCGACTTGCAATTTGATGATTTGTAAAGCCTTCAATGATCAAGTCAAGTATTCTCTTTTGCCTTTCTGTTAATGGCTTTCCTTTCATTGAATTTTGAGAATTTTGTGGATGCTGAATAGCCTCATTTAAATCACTAGTCCGAGGCAACGAGGAGAATCGAGAAGTTTCAATTCGGTAGAAACTCAACAAGGATCCAATCAAAGAGAAGTAGCCTTCGAATAATTCCGGGTCTTCCAAAATATTTTGAAGCAAGAAAACAAAGACATAACCACCGTTCATCATTGGCACGGCTGCGATTGTTAACCAATTATTAACAGGGTCTAGATCCTGAACTTCCGGATAGTTTGCCTTTATTTCATCTCTTGTCCCAATAATCGTTCGTGAACTCCTAAATGCATGCGGCATAGGTCTATTAGCTGTTATCGGGATTTCGTAGTTTTGGGCTGAACTATCATTTGAGTAGCCAAAAGTGGCCGCAGTTCTAAAAATTCCATCGTGGTCAAGTCTTCCTAAATAGACCTTTGCGATTTCCCCCGTTGGACAGACTCTTGTCGCAAGAAATGCCATCAGCACATCTAGAGGAGGATTACTGTGAATAAAACGGGCAATATCAAGTAGATTATGTAAATCACTTTGAGCAAATTGCATATCTCTTGTTGCAGGGCTCCTTCGGCAACTTCAACTAGGGACAAAACGAGTTTAATCCTGAAGTATTTATTAACGGGGTGACAGGCGCACGGCACCTAAATCTCATCCGGTCTTTCTGAGGGGGGGGGGGCTTAGATGCATAAATCGCCCCTAGTAAATTAAATGTGACCCGCAGGCGAGGCCCCCTAGATAAACCTTGACTAGAAACGGTCTTAACTAAATCTTCCAAAAAGAAAGGGGGTTAAAAAATGAAAAGATTAATTACATCAGCAATGACAACACTCATTGTCATCGGCTTTGGCGCGATATCAGGCGCCTCGGCATATGCTGTTAATTGTGCGGCGTTCAATAAAGGAACTGGAACTGCATTCCATGTAGCAGGCGCTATGGGATCTGGCCTATACAAGATCGCGGACCAATGTCACGGCATCTAAGCTGAGGCCCACCATCGAAAAAGTGTGCCTAGGCCCCTTGGCTAGATGCTAGGCACAAGCGAAATTAAGTGGGTTGTGTTGGGATTGAACCTACGATCCGGTTATTAGAGCTGACAAAGATTCTCGGTGGTCAGAGAACTATTCCAGAAGTAAATCTTCGCTTACCAGATGAGTTTGATTGTAGGCTTAGGATAAAGTACGAGCCGATGAGAAAATTTCGAATCTCAGCAATTGTTGCGGCTTTTCTTTTGTCAACGCTTCCAAGCACATCCTTTGCAGATAGTATCGAAGCCTGTCGAGTTCCTGATACGAAATGGAGCGCGGTTTCCCTAGGCTTTCCAGTAAAGAAGGAGCGCTTAAAGTACATAACTAAGCCGAAGGTATTGGTAATTCCCTTTTATCCATCAGATGCCGCAAGCTTTACATTAAGTTCAACAGAGAGAGCGAACTTCCTCCAATCTGCAAAAGACATCTATGAATTGTCTTCCGGACTTAGCCAGATCGAGTTTGTCTTTAATCCAACAGTTAAATTGGCTATAGATACGCTTGACATGGATTCGTTCAAGCTCAATGCGCAGCAAACTTATTTGCGTGATTTTGAAAATGATCAGTTTGGATTTGCCCTTAAGTTCATTGAAGATAACGATCCAACAATTGATTTCACTGGAATTGATTCAGTTCTTCTTTATGGTATCTCAAGACGCTCAGGCCAAGAAATAGCTAGTGCTTTACAATTCACATCTGATATGAGTTTTGTTGGCAACAACAGTAAGAGAAAAGATGGTAAGCCTTGGTTTGCTCCGATCATCACAAATGAAAAGATAATTTCGAATGTTGTCTTGATGTATAACCGTACAGAAGTGCCTGTTATTACGCACGAGCTACTTCACAACTATGGATTAACTGACTTGTATGGAGCTCCCAATACGCCAGCGGGCTTAAGCCGCATGGCTAATGCGTGGGATGAGACTCTACTTACCTATGAAAAGTGGGTACTAGGTTGGCATTCAGATAAGGATGTGACTTGTGTTTCAGGAAGTGATTCCCAACAGATAAGTAAATTTGTATTCGAGGTAAACAACAAAGAACAAATCGCGTTGGTTAGGCCAAATCAAAGCCAGAGTATGTATGTTTTGGAGACATCTATCGTAAACAAGAATCCCTTACTAAGTTTTTACAAACTTACAAATGATGCCCGTCCTCCAATTGATTACTATTCATATGTTAATAACAGGCCAGGAGTTAATCTCACTGATTTAAGTGTCATCTCTAGAAGTTATCGAGGAGATCAGTTCTCTGTTTTGATTCATTCAATAAGGGATTCCCTGGCAACAGTTTATGTATATCCTAATTCGGCATCAACATCATCAGAAGTTCTCAGGCTTCAAGCAGAAGCACAGTCAGAAGCAAAGATTGCAGTGGAACTGAAGGCCAAGCAAGAAGCTGAAGCCAAGGCAGCGGCTGAACTGAAGGCCAAGCAAGAAGCTGAAGCCAAGGCAGCGGCTGAACTGAAGGCCAAGCAAGAAGCTGAAGCTGCGGCAAAAAATATCAAGAAGTCCACAATCAATTGCATCAAAGGAAACCTCACCAAGAAGGTAACCGCAGTTAATCCGAAGTGCCCAAAGGGCTACAAGAAAAAGTAAGTGGGTTGTGTAGGGATCGAACCTACGACCCGGTGATTAAGAGTCACCTGCTC
>CAZZIN010000043.1:0-4032 GCA_964654425.1 uncultured Clavibacter sp.
ATGGATATGAAGGTTGGTGGGGATTAGCTTCACTTCCGAAACTGAATTACAACTCGAAAGATCTTGTAAATCGGATGTACAAAGGAAAGAACTCCGTTGTCAAGAAGTGGCTCAATAAGCCATTTCAACTGGCAGGCTGGCGGATTGATGTTGGAAATATGACAGGAGTTTATCGAGATGATGATATTCACGACGCTGTTGTAAAAGGTGTTCGTAAGGCGCTTGATGAAGTGAATCCGGATGCTTGGTTGGTAGCTGAAAATGCGGACCAATTCCCGAATGATTTGGATGGTTTCGGTTGGCATGGAACTATGAATTACACCGGATTTATGAGACCCATTTGGGGTTGGTTACAAAACAATCCTGATATTAAACATGGGTTCTTTGGCGTGCCAACACCTATTCCCGCATTTACGGGTAAAGAACTCGTAAATGCAATGCAGGAATTTTCAGCGCCGATACCTTGGAAATGCTTCGTCTCTAGCATGACCCTACTCGACTCGCATGACACAGCTCGGTTTAGAAATGTTGTTGGAAGAGATCAGGCAAGACATCTTGTAGGAATGGGGTTGTTACTTACTTACCCTGGCGTTCCATCCATTTTTGCAGGAGATGAGATTGGTCTTGAAGGCTCATGGGGCGAAGATTCACGTAGAACTATAGATTGGACTAAACGTTCCTGGAATCTCGAACTACTTGAGGAGGTTAGAAGGCTGGTAAAGATTAGAAGAACTTCTAGCGCTCTCTCTGATGGTGGTCTACGTTGGGTGTTGCGAGAAGATGACGTAATAGCTTTCTTACGCGAATCCAAGAGAGAGCGGCTACTGGTAATCGCATCAAGATCAAAGACTCGAGTGGAGTTGGGTAGTTTGGTCGATAAGGCGGAGTTGGTCTATGGACCAAAATTAAGCCGCAAGACCTTTAAATCTAGTGGCGCTGCAATAGGGATTTACCGACTTCTTTGATTCAACCAGAACCTAATTGGCTCAGATACATAGCTCGACCATGAGCGTTCATTGTGGGAAGTCCGCGGAAAAACTTTTGAAATGAAGCGCAGAGGTTCCCAACCCGAATCAATCATTAATTGGTTAGCTCTATCCTGAAAAGGTTCGTAAAGGGAATCTAAACCTTTTGTTCCTCGACTCATCCAAATTTTGGAATGCTCGTAATTGGGAATTTTGGGAATGATCCAATCAACAAGCTGATTTCCGGCTAAAACCCAATGCGGAGAGAGCGCTAGCGCGGTATGAAACTTATCCGAGTGCTTAATCGCAGCATAGAGAGTTGCAAGTCCGCCCATCGATGAACCGAGCATCGCAGTTCGGTCAGGTTGATAATTTGTGTGCGTGATCTCTGCTACTTCAGGAAGGATCCCAGCAAAAATCTGCTCGAGATATGTATTTCCATGAAGATCATCTACAGGTACAACTGGAGGCGCTGAGGGTTTCATTCCTTCACGAAAAGGATCTTCTGGGCATAAATCCTTTGATCGACCATGTGGATCCTGCTTGGTTGAACTATGAAAAATCCCAATAACTAGTGGTGCTTTCAGCCCCGCATCGCGGGCGACTCTAAGGCTGGTTTGGGCGAGCTTCCAGGTATAGAAAAAAGTTGCCGTTTTTCGATCAAATATATTTTGACCGTCATGTGCAATTAGAACATGGTCACTTCCGCCTTCTGGAGCCCAGAAATCAATTGTTCGATTGAGATGAGAAGCGCGATTAACCTTTCCGGGAATACCGCGAACTTGGTATTGGCGAAGTAGCGCAATTCCCATTTAAGAAATCTACTTTGTAAAGAGAACCATAGTTGTTAGCGCGGGGACCTCGGCGACCGAAGTCTTTGTTATCGTGCGCAAAATTTCCGTTCCAGCTCTCTCCCCATCAACAACAATGTTCCAATCTGATGTTGTTGGAAGAGATACTTCGTAAGGTCGAGTTCCAGCATTGTGGATAACCACGATAGAACTCCAACTGTCACCTACATTCTTTCCATTAAGTGAATATGCAATCACATCATCCGGGCTCTTAATAAAGGAGAGGTTTGCTCTCACTTTGTCAGCGCCTTCGATTCGAAATGCAGGATGTGAAGCGCGCAATGAAAGAAGTCCCTTTAAGTAATTTCTAGTAGTCGAATTCTTTTCTACAAGATTCCACTTCAAAGAATTTACTTCATCGCTTGATTTGTAGGAGTTTGAGTCTCCACCCTTAGTTCGCTGAAACTCTTGACCAGCGTGAATAAAGGGCAGGCCTTGAGCAAGTAACGGTATAGAACTGGCTAGTCGATAGTAAGAATCAACAAGGGACTTATCTTTAGCATCAAGACTCAACTGCAGCTTATCCTGCAAAGTATTGTTGTCATGAGCTTCTACATAATTTACAGATTGTGCCGGAGATAAAGTGGTGAATGCCCCAGATATAGAAGTTGAATAGTCAATATTGCCCACAATTCCAGCCATAACATTTGATTTCTTGGCAAAATTACCTGTTGCAAAGCCTTTTTCAGCTGAATCAAAAACAGAACCCTTGATTCCATCACGAATTTGATCGTTAAAGACTGAAATTCCTGGAAGTTTCTTTACATTTAACTGGTTTGCCCGAATTTCAGCTGGGTGCGTTCCCATATTCCAACCCTCACCGATAACAATTATGGAGGGGTCAATTTTGTTTAATGCTGCCCGCACTTGCCGCATTGTCTCTAGGTCATGCAATCCCATGAGATCAAAACGAAATCCACTTAAGTTGTATTCAGTTGCCCAATACTTGATGGAGTCAACAATAAATTTACGGACCATAGATCGCTCCGAGGCCGAGTCATTTCCACAACCAGAGGCACTGGTTAGATTTCCTCGACTATCAGTTCTGAACCAATATCCAGGGATTATCTTGTTCTGCGAAAAACTATTTGCATCATAAACATGGTTATAAACCACATCCATAATCACGCGGATACCCTGATTATGCAGCGCTTGGATTGCCTGCTTTAACTCAATTATTCGAGCTTTTGGGTCATTTGGATCACTTGAGTAAGACCCTTCAGGAACATTGTAGTTCAGGGGATCATAACCCCAATTAAATGTAGGGTTGAATTCATCTACGGAAGCAAAGTCATAAATCGGCAAGAGCTGAATGTGAGTGATGCCAAGATCTTTTATCGCATTAACGCCTACGGGTTGGCCAGATCCACTTTTCAGATTTGAAAATGTTAACCCTGAGAATTTCCCTCGCGCCGAGTCTGGAAAGGGCGCTGATTTGTCCATTGAAAGATCTCTTATATGTAGTTCATAAATAGAGGCATCAGTAGGCCTTCCAGAAAAGTTAGGTTTTGTCTTTTTCCAACCTTCAGGGTTAGTGCTAGCCAAATCAACGACAACACCGCGCTTACCATTTGCTACTGCCGATTTTACGTATGGGTCAACAACCACATTCGTTTCATCGTAAACATCAATGCTATATGCGTATATCAACCCATCTCGATCACCCTTGAGTTTATATACCCAAGTTCCTTGCACATCCCGTTTCATCGGGAATCTCTTCTCTACTACTGATGTGGCACTTGAGTAAGTTAGAAGTTCCACTCTTGTGGCAGTAGGAGCCCATAAACGGAATGAAGTGGAGCCCTTGCTATAGGTAGGACCCAAATCATTACCAGCATACGTAAATTCTTTTTCGAACTTTGAAGAGGTCACGAGATTTCCTATCGCGATACTTGCCTTACCTAACGTTGGATGAGAAATCTGATAACGCTTGGCTAAGGAGACTGAAGAATTCAGAGTAAGGATTAACTCTGTGTCTTTGGAGAATTGTGGATTCTTGGTTCGCACACTTGTAACTTTTGGTCCGTCACTTATTGTAAAGTCATTTTTTGTTCGGGGAAGAGGCTTAAAGGGTTTATTTAACTCTACTTTTATTTCTGTAAAAGTCTCGAAGGATGCGGTCGAGATTTTCATCTCTATAGACGGGCGCTTAGTAAAAATGGGTTTCTCGTTCTGAACTAACCATACTTCTGCGTTTCCATTTGCATCAAACTCAG
>CAZZIN010000044.1:0-4012 GCA_964654425.1 uncultured Clavibacter sp.
CTCTGAGACTCGCTTCGCCCTTGCTCATAGAGATGGGCCGATCTGGCACGGTTACCTTGCCGGAGTTAAACCGGGGCAACTATATGGATACCGCGTCTATGGGCCATGGCGACCAGAACAAGGTTGGCGTTTTAATCCCAACAAAGTCCTAATCGATCCATATACACATTTAATTGAAGGTGAGTTGAAACTCACTCAAGAGATTTACGGACACCAAGCCAGTGATGAACTAGGAAACGGTTTTCTTGAGATTCAAGATTCTCGCGACTCCTCACCTTTTGTTCCGCTCTCCGTCGTTACCCAAGATTCAATCCGTCCAATAAATCGTCCAAACACGCCTTGGAAGAAGAGCGTTATTTACGAAGCGCATGTTCGAGGATTAACTTTCCGCAATCTAGAGATTCCTGAGCACGAACGTGGAACCTATAAGGCTCTGGCTCATCCAACAGTTATCTCTCATCTTAAGGCCCTTGGCGTCACTGCACTTGAATTATTGCCGATACATCATTTCTTAACTGAGACTGGAGTTCGCTCGCGCGGCCGGATAAATCATTGGGGATATAACCCGCTTGCATTCTCGGCGCCACATCGACCATATGCAGCGACTTTAGACCCCATAAGCGAATTGCAATTTGCAGTCGATGCACTTCACGAGGCTGGAATCGAAGTAATTCTCGATGTTGTCTATAACCACACTGCTGAAGAAGGAAAATCGGGGCCTACGCTCTCATTCCGGGGCATCGACAACAAGACTTTTTATCGATTGCACGGTGAAGACCAATACGAAGATGTAACTGGTTGTGGAAACACGATTGATGCGAGCAGACCTTTCGTCTCGCGAATGATCATCGACTCTCTCTTATGGTGGAGCGAAGTTATTGGCGTTGATGGCTTTAGATTTGATTTAGCTACTGCGCTCTCGCGTAGCGGCTCTCAAATCAATACTTATGGAGCGCTTATCTCTGCTATCTCGGCTAATCCGGTGCTCCGTGAGCGCAAACTCATAGCTGAGCCTTGGGATATTGCCGGCTACGCCCTTGGAGACTTCCCCCATCCCTGGCGCGAGTGGAATGACGCATATCGCGATGCCGTTCGGCAGTTCTGGTTGGCCGATTCGGCGCGCGGCTATAGCAACGGCGTCTCCGACCTTGCCTCGCGCATAGCTGGCTCGAACGACATCTTTTATTATCGTGGCCCGACGAGTTCTATAAATTTCATCACTGCTCATGACGGATTTACCTTAAATGACTTACTTTCATATAACGAGAAACATAATGAGGTAAATCGAGAAGGCAATAACGATGGTTCAAATCAGAATCGATCCTGGAACGTTGGCGTTGAGGGAACAAGCGATGATCCGAAGGTAAATGAGATTAGAAACTCACTAAAGAAGTCACTTCTCGCAACGATGATGATTTCATCCGGCGTTCCGATGATAAATATGGGCGATGAGATCTCTCGCTCTCAAAACGGATCAAACAATGCATATTCTTTAGATCCAAATCAGGCTTGGGATGCCACGGAAAATTTTGAAGGCGGCTGGGCGGTGGATTGGCAGAAGATTAAAGAGGGAAACGAACTAATTAAAACTATTGCTGACCTCTCGCATATCCGTGCAAAATATATGTCGGATGTAATAGATGAATTCTTCACCGGGACTTTAGACCGCGGCACCAAGCGAAAAGATCTAGCTTGGTTTAATCGCGACGGGTTAGAAATGACCTCTCACACTTGGCAAGATAGCTCGCTGCGCCACCTGGCTTTTCTAATTGATGCTTCGCATAAGCAAGGACTTTTCGTAATTTTGAATAGCGCAGAAGTTGAGCAAGAAATCACACTTCCGAATGGAAATTGGGGAGATGGATTTAGGACCGTGTTTGATTCTTCAGTCGCAATAGACTCGCTCGAGCCATCCTTGAAAAAGCCCAGCGATAAAACCTTAGTCGCGCCCTTTAGCGTTCAAATCTGGTTGGTAAATAGAGCTCAATCGCTTACTTAGGATTTAACTTTAAATACGACCGTTACAGTTGATGTGATTGTCTTATCGATTGTTGAAGTGTCATAGAAGCCACCAGCAGAGGTATCTACGGAATCAGGCGATGTGACCTGAAATGGGCCTGAGCGTACGCTCATTATGTTGCCTACCGAACCTCCAGTAGCAGCAACAATCGCTTCTGCACGGACTTGAGCATCTTTAACAGCCTGCTCAAGAAGTTGCGGACGAAGATCACTTAACTTAGAAACGTAGTATTGCGGTCCGTAATTCGAAACATTGACTCCGGCGGCGAGCAGAGTTCCAAGTTCAGTGCTCAACTTCTTAACAGTTTCAACATCATTTGTTCTTACTGTTACTGAGCGAGAAGCCCTATAGCTCGCAACTCTTCCTGTGCTTGTTCCATTCACCCATTCTTCTTGCGGGTAAGCCGAGAGCGAGCCAAATTCGATCGCATCACTCGCTATTCCACCAGTATTCAAATATCTTACAATTTCATCAACCGAAGAAGTTACGCGAGTTACCGCCACACTTTGAGTTGGTGAAACAAATTCAGCATTCAAAGTCCAAACCACCTTATCTGCCTTTGCTTCAACGCGAGCAGATCCAGTCACCGTAATGCCTTCATTTGATCTTGCGGCGAATCCACTTCCTACTTGATTAAGTCCGAGACCGAGCGCAACTGCAACAATTACAGCAGCTATGACAAGAACGATTGACTTTTCGCGGGTTTCACCATTGCTCATACTGAAAGCCTAGCACTGAGTTCCTCGCCGCCCATTGCTACGTGTCGGAATGGATTAAGAACTTCGTCCCACTTCTTTCCCATTAGCGTCTCAAGCGAATCCAAGACTGTGACGGTGCGCAAGTTCTCATCGAGAATCTTTTGAATCTGATTCTCATTGAACATTAAATCTCCGTGCGGACCGACGGTTCCTCGAAAAAGTCCAAGATCGGGTGTGAACATGTAAAGCGATCCATCGCTTCCATTGTTTGGAGACTCAAACAATTCAAAAGTAAGGTAATGCCATCCCTTCAAATTGCTCACTAATTTTGATCCGGTCTCTTGAAGACCATTCCAGGAAATCTCACTGCGATACGAGCCGCTGGCAAGTGGTTGCGGTTCCCACTTCATGGCAAGAGGTGATTTCAATACCTCAGCCAAACCCCACTCGAGGTTCTTCAACACCGATTTAGGTGCAGCGTGTATATAGAGGTATCCGTGGGCGGGTCCGAAACCAATGCTCGGTAACGTTTTCATGGCAGCTCCTTGAACGAGCCGCATCTTCTTGCAGATGCGACCTTCCCCAGCCCACCTGCAGAGCGCAATCCTCACCCCAATATCGCTCATTTGTCTAGTGCATTTTTAGGGCCCCAGATATCAAGGTAGGCTCGCCCCTAGTCCAACGCTTTTCGAAAACCGCTTGCTTGTGCTTGTTTGGTCTGGAAGACGGGAAGACTGACAAGCTAGAAAATCTCGTTTGTCCCAATCAAAACTGAAGGAAAAAAGCTACATGGCAACAGGCAAAGTAAAGTGGTTCAACTCTGAAAAGGGTTTCGGTTTCATCGCAGTAGATGGCGGAGGACAGGACGTATTCGTTCACTACTCAGCAATCCAGGGATCCGGATATAAGTCTCTCGAAGAGGGACAGTCCGTTTCTTTCGAAGTCATCCAAGGTCCAAAGGGCCCACAGGCTGATCAAGTGGTTGCTAACTAAATCCACTTTCTTCAAAAAAGCCTCGGAGAAATCCGGGGCTTTTTTATTTTCCGGCGCGCTTTTTTGCTTTATCTACTTCGGCTACCGGTGAGAGGTTCTCACCTTTCTTCCAAGACTCTAAATACTTCCAAGGCTTGATTGCTCCACGACGAACTTCCCAATCTCCAGGTTCAGTCTGGTAGGAAATTCCAAAATGTAAGTGGGGCCGTGGAATTCCTCGAGCACTTCCAGTTCTTCCAATCTCCCCTAATTTCTGGCCAATCTCCACACGCACTCCTGGTTCAATACCGGCCTCAACTTT
>CAZZIN010000045.1:0-3856 GCA_964654425.1 uncultured Clavibacter sp.
TGCGTCCGATAACCTAGTATACCACACAAGGTCCGATAAGCAAACGGTATCCTGGATATTCCGATTCTCGTATCCGAGTTCCGGATATGTGTAATGTATACTGTATACTATACTATCAACTTTCTGAACTTTATTTCAGCCGTAGAACGAGGCGAGAGCGTCGTACACCGGACCTGGAATGGTGGAGTGTGCCTTGGCCTTGAAGTCGCTGGGCATCATGTCCACGATCCGCCACGACCTGTACGGGTTCCGTCCACTCCGCCAGCACCCCGTGTCCCGCATCAGGTGGTGAGAATAAATGTACAGATTAGCGTAGCGAGCGTATGCGGCCACATCTATAGGCAAGCCCTTGGCTTTGGCAAGACGCATGGCACGGATCTCTGCATCACGCTCGAACGCCATCACACGACCAAACGCCTTGCGTAAGATTCGAGGCTTCACGGTCTTGCCACGGTGTAGGTAGTCGTGGACAACACAAGCGGCGGCGTTGTCTGCGTTGTACACATGGGCTGGCTGTTCCACCCATTGACGGAAGTGGGCGTACTCGTGAAGCAGCACCCCCAGCCATTCCGGGTTGCCCCGTGCCACCTTGACGATGCGGCGACGGTCACAGAAGAACCCTTCGGCTCTCCAGCCGCCTCCGTTCACTTCCCGGCCCCGGCCAAAGCAAAGACGGAACCCGTAGGATACGAGTTCCGTCCTCACTTGCTCAACGAACTGTTGTACTTCGGATTTCAGTTTCCCCATTCTGAACCCTCCGTATTATGTATGCTTTGCCACGGCCTCCACCATGCGATTCACAAGGCTGCGACTGACGATCTTGCGGGACAGGCTCTTGATGAACTGCGACTTCAGGCGGGTGTAGTTGGTGTTGGTCAGATCCAAGTCCTCGTACGCATCCGTTTCCGCCTTGCGGGCGATACGGATGGCGAACACGGAGCCGAAGCCAAGGCCATCTCCAGCCACCTTGCTGCCATCGTTGGTGAACACCACCGGGAGAGCAGACAGGTAGTACTCGTCGTTCCAATGCTTGCCAAGAGCATCACCAGCAGGATCGTCCTTCAGGTAGTACTTGTTGGCATCACGAACCACCTTGCCGTCCGGGGTCGCCATCGTGTAGCCGGGGATGATCTCGTTGGGAGTGGTGCTGGCCGACAGGAACAACATCATGGTGTTGCAGCCTGTTTCGTCCATCAGATACGAGGCCAGCACATTGGTGCTGATGTTGTTGCGGAGGCTGTACGACGCACCCGTGCGAGGGTTGGTCAGGCGGGTGAACCGATCACCTCCGGTGTAGTAGTGGTTGTCGAGAGGCGAACTGCTGGTGCTGCCGTCCGTGACCACCACCACATTCATAATCTCTGCACGATGCTTCTTCTGAAACTCCTTGACCATCTGCACCGAAGCCACGAGCGAGTGGTCAAGCGGAGTATCACCAAGGTTCAGCCAATACGGGAAATGGGGAGCGTGGAGGGTGTAGTTGGGCTTGCTGGGGTTCATGTTGTACGCCAGCATCCACAACTTCTCCATCGCATCCTTGTAGGTCGCACCGTTCATGGTGCTGCTGGCGAAGTGGTACAGGAAGAACGGCGAGTGCGTTGCCACACCGGGCTTGGTGCTGTTGGTGATGAACCCCTTCGCCAAGTCCTCGAACTTGGTGGCTTCCGTTTCGTCCTGCATCGTCCTACGGTAATCGTAATAATCACCGTAGTACTTGTCGCTGGGTTGGTTGCTGCTGAAAGCGTACACATCGAACGGCACACCGATGCGACGGAAGAACGAGGTGAGCGTGTACATCTGCTTCACCACATTCAGGATCACGCCGCCCATCGAACCGGACCAATCCAGCAGCACGATGAACCCGTGGTTCTTGCCGTTGGGCTTGATGGTGAAGTGCTTGAACAAGTCCTCGTTCCACTTGTAGGTGGACAGCAGGCCCATGTCCAGCGTTCCGGACTTGGCGTTCTGCGAACGGTGGTGAGCCGTCGCTGCCTTCTTCAGCATGAACGCCTTGACCATCGCATCCACGGTGGGCTTGGCCTCGCTGATGAACCCGGCGAGTTCGCCACGGGCTTCGGTCAGCCACTCACCACACTTGGTGCAGTCGCCCATCGCCTCACCAATCTGTCTGTAGATGGTGCTGGACGACACAACGATCTTGGACAGATCGTAGGTGGGCAGGATGCACGGCGTGTCCGGGCCGTTGTTGTACGGATCACGCTTCTCGCGGTGCTTCTCAAGGAACTTGTCCTGATTCTTGGTGGTCTGCGGTGCGATCCGGTTCAGGCCACCGGGCTTGTGCTTGCTGCCGCTACCGTCACCTTCGCTGCCTTCACCTTTCTCCTCGCCGTCCTCGCCGTTGTTGCCGCCGCCGTTGCCCTGTCCCTTCTGCTTGTTGGGATTGGGGCTGGACGCACCGTTGGCGTGATCCCACACAAGGCGAGTGACCTTCTTGACATCATCGAAGGTGTCGGCCTGCTCCACAAGGCTCACGATCTCCTGCTCCTCCGGGGAGAACGGGATGGTGTAGTCTGCATGGGTTCCGATCTTGAAGTGGAGGTTGATCCGGTCGATGAAGTTCATATCGGACAGGTTGCCCGACAGATCACCGAACATCTTCTTGTCTGCCAGCCACTTGTAGCCCTTGATGTAGTCACGGGCAAGGCCGGGGTACTTGGCCTTGATGAGCCGTTCGATGCGGGCATCTTCGATGATGTTGATGTACTGACGAGCCACCTGCTTGTCTGCATCGCTGGCCTTCTCGCCAGCGAGTTCGTCGGTCAGGCCGATCCAATCGGTGCAGGGAGTGTGGAGAGCGTGGCTCACCTCATGGGACAGGAGCAGATCGTACACCTCCGGGGTCATGCCTGTCCACCCGGGCATATTCAGGGTGCGGGTCTTGGTGTCGAACCATGCGTCCTTGCTCTTGGGGTCGAACAGGACGGTGATGTTCTCCGTGGACATCAGGCGAGCGAACACGGAGTGCGATCCATGAGACTGCTGGCTCATGGGGCCGATGATGTTGGGCTTGTTGTTGTCGTTGAGCATGAGTGTATTGTACCACAGGTTCAGGTGCTTGTCAACCCCTTTGCCAAAGATTTCCGGTTTTTCTTTGGAGTGAAATGTGAAGTATACATTTCAATATACATTGAAATGAAACCAGCCCCACCGCCTGTACGATGGGGCTGGCATGAACGAGAGACAAAGCCTGCGAATCAAGGAAGAAACATGATGAAGAAGTGCAGGCCGTCCACGGGTATCAGGCCGTGCCGGGATTGGAGTTCATGCACTCCGTGATCTCCGGAATCTCGTAGTAGGCTCGCTTGCTGCGGCGAGACTCGTCACGCACGATCCATGCCGGGGGCGAACCCAGCCCGTAAGCCGTGCTGTGAATCTGCAAGTCCTCACGCTTGATGCTGGTGCTGGTCACACCCTGCTCAACAAGGAACCGAACGAACGCCTGCTGACGAGGCTTGAGTGAAGTGAAAGAGTGAGTAGTTGTGGTTGCGTTCATGTTGCAACCTCCTTTCTAGTTAGATGAAGTATCCGCGTCGCTCCAGCGACGCAAGGTAATCGTGAGCCTTGTCGATGTTCCGTGGATCACGGTCATCGTCCAAGTCCTCCCATTCGTCCTCGTCGTAGGTGGCATCATCGTCACCGTCAGGCTCACCGGGGAAGGGTCGCTTCCCCGGTGGCTGCGAGCGAGGCAAGAGTTCATCCGGTTCCATCACGCCACCTCCGGCATGGTGGACTCAACGCCCGTGGCCTTGGCTTCCTTCTTCTCGTCCTTGGGAGCCACCGAAGCGTCGATCTTGGTGTAGAAGTTCAGGAACGCCGCCTTGGTTTCGTTGTCGAA
>CAZZIN010000046.1:0-3837 GCA_964654425.1 uncultured Clavibacter sp.
CATTCGCTTCAGCTAAGAGCACATTCATATGTCCTGGCATACGACCTGCAACGGGGTGAATTCCATACGCGACATCGATGCCCTTTGATGTTAACAAATCTGCAAGTTCGCGGACCGTATGTTGCGCTTGCGCTACAGCTAAACCAAAGCCCGGAACAATCACCACGCGACGTGCATAATTCAATAAAATCGCAACATCATCGGGCGTTCCTGATTTAACGGGACGAGTTTCTGCAGCTCCCGCCGAATCTTGGGGCTTAGCGGTAAATGCCCCAAAGAGCGTTCCAAAGAGTGAACGTCCCATCGCCTCAGCCATGAGGCGAGTCAGAATCGTGCCTGAAGCGCCAACCAGTGTTCCGGCAATAATCAAGAGCGTCGCATCAAGAACATAGCCACCGGCAGCAACAGTAAGACCGGTAAATGCATTGAGGAGCGAGATAACAATCGGAACATCGGCTCCACCAACAGGAAGTACAAAGAGCACGCCGAATAACAATGAGAGTCCCGCAAGAACAAGAAGCGGCGTGGTTCCAAGGGAATTAACGACCCATCCTGCACTCACCAAAGTTCCAGCCAGAGTAGCAGCGATAACGAATCTTCCACCAGGGAATACGACTGGACGCGTGGTCATCAACTCTTGAAGTTTGAGGAATGTGACGATTGATCCTGAAAAGGATGTACATCCGATTAAAACGGTGAAGACTGTTGCGATTACTTCTGCAGTGGTGGCTTTCTCGCCCAATTTCAAATATTCAACAATTGCTACCAGGGCTGCAGCACCGCCGCCGACACCATTGAAGAGCGCAACGAGTTGTGGCATTGCGGTCATCTGGACGCGACGAGCAGCAGGAACTCCCACAATCACACCGAAGGCAATCGCGCCAATAATCCAACCAAGATTATTGAGCGGAAGTTCTCCATTGCTGGTGTGGAAGAAGACTGCAATGGTGGCAACAGTCGCTCCAAGTGCACCAATGAGATTTCCGCGGCGCGCAGTACGAGGATGCGATAGCCCTTTCAGTGCAAGAATGAACATCACGCCAGCGCTGAGGCCAATTAAGTCATAAACAGTGCGGCTCATTACTTATCACCCGCAGATTTATTGGAGGTCTTTGCAGACTTACCTTTAAACATCTCGAGCATGCGATCGGTCACCACAAAACCACCGACCATATTTATTGTCGCAAGGACGATAGCTGCAACCGAGAGCCCCAATTCCAGCGTTGTCTCACTGTGATCAGCAACGATAATCGCGCCCACCAAGATAACGCCGTGAATCGCATTTGCACCGCTCATCAGAGGTGTGTGGAGAGTTGAGGAAACTTTGGAGACCACTTCAAAACCCACGAAGACCGCGAGAACAAAGATGGAGATAATCGCTACTGCATCCATGTTATGCACCTTTCCGATTCACGCCACCATGAGTGAGCGCAGCAGCATCGATAATCTCATCGGAGAAATCTGGAGTGACAACGCCCTCCTTGGTCATCAAGAGCAGAAGATTGACGACATTGCGTGAATACAGATACGAGGCGTGGAAGGGGAGCTGGCTAGGAACATCCTTACCGCCCCAGATCTTTACGCCATTTCCAACTGTGACAATCTCGCCGGGCTTTGAACCTTCAACATTGCCGCCACTTTCTGCGGCTAAGTCCACGATGACTGATCCTTCAGCCATCGCTTGATACATCTCTTTGGTGACAAGTCGTGGCGCTGGACGTCCTGGGACAGCAGCAGTAGTAATCAAGACATGCGATTTTGTGATGTATGGAGTGAGTAATTCACGTTGTTTCGCAGCGCGCTCCTCCGTCATCTCGCGGGCATAACCGCCAGCCCCTTCAAGTGCTTCTAACTCCAATTCAATAAAGGTTGCGCCCATGGATTTCACTTCATCCGCAGATGAAGGGCGCACATCATAAGCAGAGACAACTGCCCCTAAACGTCGCGCAGTTGCGATTGCCTGCAATCCGGCAACGCCGGCGCCAAGTACAAGAACATTCGCGGGGGTCACCGTTCCTGCAGCCGTCATCAGGAGCGGGAAGAAACGAGGAGAGAGTTCTGCGCCAACCAGCGCTGCGCGATATCCGGCGCAGAGCGCTTGTGATGTAAGAGCATCCATCGATTGCGCGCGAGAAATTCTTGGAACTGCTTCAAGTGAGAGTGCAGTCGCGCCAGCTTTTGCCAACGCTGCAATTGAATCGCTCGCGCTACTTGGAGAGAGAAATGAGATAGTGATGGCGCCTGATTTCAACGACGCTGCTTGATCTGGAGTTAAAGGTTGTACCGAGAGAACGACATCAGCGCCAGAAAGTTCCTTACCTTGATTACTCGGCGAGAAAACCTCAGCTCCTGCCGCAGTAAAGGCTCCATCATTTGCCCCCGCGTTTAATCCGGCGTTTGATTCGATAGCTACTGATAATCCAGCGCGTGTGAGTTTGGAGATGATGTCAGGTAGAAGGGCAACGCGCTTTTCGCCGGATTTACTCTCGGCCACCACAACAACGCGCATATCGAAAGCCTATCTCTGGGTCAGTGCTCGGGCTACTTGTGAGCGCCGTTTAATTCGCCGCGAACGAGGTGATAGATGATGGCTTGAATTGTGGTGCGACGATGGAAGGCTTCCCGCCAAATAACGGATCGTGGACCATCGATGACTGAGGCCTCAACCTCTTCACCGCGGTGTGCTGGCAAGCAATGCATGAAGATTGAATCCTTCGTACCCATGGACATTAATTTCTCGGTCACTGCAAATGGAGCAAGCACTTTCTCTTTTTCTTTGCGCTCAGCTTCAGGATCGCCCATCGACATCCAGACATCGGTATAGAGAACAGAGGCATCTTTGGCAGCTAATTCGGGATCATGGAGAATTTCAACTCTTCCACCACTTACTTGAGCAATCGCTTGTGCGCGTGCAACAACGTTGGCATCAGGCGCCCACTTTCCTTCGGGTGTTGCAGCAACAACATGCGCTCCCATGATTGCGCCCATCATCAACCATGCAGTTGTGACATTGTTTCCATCACCGAGATAAACGAATTTACGACCTGAGATATCGCTGCCAAATTTCTCACGAATCGTGAGCCAATCAGCTAAGACTTGAGTGGGATGGTCATAATCAGTGAGCCCATTAATAACAGGAATAGTTGCATGAGCGCCTAACTCATCCACGTCAGATTGGGCGTAGGTGCGGATTAAAAGTGCGCTACAGAATTGGCTCACAACGCGCGCGGTATCAGCGATTGTTTCGCCACGACCAATTTGTAATTCATCGCCCCGCAAGAAAATTGGCGTTCCACCAAGGTGCGCAACTGCAGTCTCGGAGGCCAAGCGGGTGCGAGTGGAAGGCTTAGACATGTAAATCGCCACGCTCTTGTGAGCCAGAGTAGTTGCGGCTTTGGTGGGATCCTTCGCAAAGTCTGCGGCGGTAGCGAGTAGAAGCTCGACATCAGCTCGCGAGAGATCTTCGGTCCGTAAGAGATCTTTCATCTGCATATCTTACGGCTCAAGGTCTGGCTCACGACGAAGTAGATGCGCTGGAGACTAGAGCTGATGCAGCGCATATTATTCGCGGTATGAATTTGCCGCACGCAGACCAAAGCCCACGGATGGGGCTTTTCACTCGTGGCAAAACCGCTAGCGATGAGACCGATACCTTGATTGATACTCGAACTCATTCCGAAGAAGATCTCGAACCAGGCGATCACGAGAGATTCGCACATTATGTTCGCAAAGAGAAGATCGTGGAATCTGCAGTCTCAGGAAAACCAGTCACAGCTCTGTGCGGCAAGAAATGGATCCCATCTCGCGATCCCAATAAATTCCCTATCTGCCCTACGT
>CAZZIN010000047.1:0-3815 GCA_964654425.1 uncultured Clavibacter sp.
AGGGACGGCATCACGGTTATCACGATGTTGATCCTGAGTACCGCGAGAAGAAATCCAAAGATAATTACAACCGCATTCTTGAGAAGTATCGCGGGCGTAGCGAGATTTTGAGTCCGCGGAGATAGCCTTCACTCATGTCTGAATCCCTCCGCGATTACACCAGCCTTCATCTTGGTGGGCCGGCGAAGCGATTTGTACATGCAAAGACCGAAGAAGAGTTAGTTGCTGCGGTTAAAGAGGCAGATGCTTCGGGCGAAAAGCTTCTGATTATCGGCGGCGGATCAAATGTTTTGATTGGTGATGAGGGTTTTGATGGAACTGTTGTTCGAGTAGAGACAAAGGGAAATTCATATAGCGTCGATGCTTGTAGCGGGGGAATGATTACGGTTGCAGCAGGGGAAGACTGGGATGAGTTTGTTGAGTGGATATTAGGTAAGGGATTTGTTGGGCTTGAAACGTTATCTGGAATTCCAGGAACTGTAGGGGCATCGCCAATTCAAAATATTGGGGCATATGGTCATGAAGTATCTGAGGTAGTCGCTCGAGTTCGAACTTGGGATCGCAAAACCGGGGCGTACAAGACATTTTCAAATGCGGAATGTGAATTCGAATACCGCTCATCGCGTTTCAAGAAAGAGAAGGATCGGTATGTGATTATCGATGTGACCTTCCAATTGAAGAATGGCGAAATGAGCCTTCCAATCAAATATGAAGAGTTGGCTCGGGCGCTAAATGTGAAGTTAGAGGAGCGAGTTCTAGTCGAACAGGTTCGCAAGGCAGTTTTATCTTTGCGCGCAATAAAAGGCATGTTGTTAGATAAGAAAGATCATGACACTTGGTCGGCTGGGTCCTTCTTTGTAAATCCAATTATCAGTAGCGAAGTTGCGGCAACTTTGCCCGTGGAGGCGCCTCGTTGGCCACAGCAAGATGGGCGAGTAAAGACTTCAGCAGCATGGTTGATGGAGCATGCCGGTGTAAAGAAAGGCGACTGTTTTGAAGGAGCGGGAGTAAGTAAGAAACATGTCTTGGCTCTAGTAAATAATGGAAATGCAAAGGCTTCAGACCTAATCGAATTGGCACGGAATTCGCGTAAAGCGGTGAGAGAGAAGTTTGGGATTACCTTAGAACCAGAAGTTCAATTCGTCGGATTAAGTTTGGATTAGCCTTGCGATTAAGAGCGGTACTCATATCGGCCGTGCTTCTGCTTCCTTTGATGTCGGTTACTGAGGCAGCTGCTCCGAAAGAGGGAGCGAAGTGCAACAAAGTTGGTTTAACTAGCACTTACAAGAATTACAGGTACACATGCGTGAAGAAAGCGGGAAAGTTAGTTTGGAGTAAAGGCGTAGCCGTTAAGTCAGCTGAAGCAACTCCATCTCCAACTCCTACTCCATCTCCAAGTCCCTCACCTTCTCCTTCACCGACTCCATCGCAATCACCAACACCCTCTCCTACGCCCTCTGTCTCTCCAGCCCCAACGCCTACACCGTCACCTACTTACAACGAAGATACTTTTGTATTTGATGATATTTGTCAGCCGGATCCATTTATCCCTGCGAAGTGGAGTGGAATGGAAGAGAGGGTAAATGGCTCTAAGGCGGAGTGTAGTTGGCCCTATCGAATCGTAAAGAAAACGATGCCGACAACTGCACCAAAAACTAACCTTAATGAGAATTATCAAAGCATCGGCGAATGCAAGATTCTGAATAACCAAAATATGCTAAATGTTGTTTTATGGCCATCAAGAGCCGTAGATTTCTGGAATCGCTATGAGCGTCACCTATCAATTAATTCAGTTGTACAACTTATTCCAATTTATTCCAAGGATGCTCCTGATAATGGGAAGGATCCGGGAGTTGATTACGCGCCATACACAGACTTTCTGAAGGAGTGGATTGACCACGCATCAGATGGAGCGGGCAAATTGACGGTACGGAGCCCAAATCGCTATATCGAATTTCCCGATAAGTTAGTTGATTATCAACTTACTCACACCCGCTCCCAGACAGTTGCAGATAATTTCAGGGTCGCCATTGAGAAGTGGGTCGTTCCAAAGATTGATTTAAGCGGTGCGAACCTAGCAATCATTGTGCTTCCCCCTGGTTCACCAACTTACTTAAGTGAGCAGGTCGGCTTAAATCAGATTCAATATGGAAATAGCTTTGTGAAGTTAATGATTGCTCCCCCGTTCACGCTTACTTCGCCACTCGGAAGTGGATCAAATTTCATTCACCCGGCTTGGTGGCTACACGAACTACACCATGTCACAGCTGGCTTTGACGACAATGATCACGAATCGGAGAACGGGCTGCATTGGTGGGGATTAATGAGCTATGGCGCAAATGAGATGTTGGGTTGGCAGAAGTGGCTAGTGGGATTGTGGGGAGATAACCGGATTTCATGTGCCGACCCAAGTAAAGGTGGAACTTATTGGATTGCGCCATCGACCTACCAGACTGATAAGAAGAAGTTGATTGTGCTTAGAACATCGGCAAATAAGGTGTTAGTTATTGAGTCGATGCGTGCAGGTGGATTGAGTTACAAGATGCCTACTTGGATGGAAGGGACGCTCGTTTACAGTTTTGATTCAACCGTTTCAACTAGCCATAAGCAACCATTCGTACAGAAACCAACGGGACGAGAGTTGAAGAGTCCAACGTGGAAAGGCTTGAATCGTAAATTCATCAACTCCGATGCCGCTCTCAAGCAGGGCGAATCCACAATATTTGATGGGTTCAAGATCACGGTCGTTGAGTCCGGAACCTTTGGTGATGTAGTGAAAATCGAAAAGGTGAGTTGATGGCGAAGAAATTCTTGCTTCTAGTCGCTGCAGCTTTACTTCTGGTCTTTTCCAACCAGTACGCATTTGCTCACTCAGCTCTAGTAAGTGCTAATCCCTCGGCAGGTGCCGATCTAGGTGAGGCTCCGGCTGAAGTGCGATTAGTTTTCAATGAGGATTTGTTGCTTGTTGGCGATGCGAATCCGAATCGACTTGAGGTTGTAAGTAGAAGTGGTGATTTAGTCTCAGGCGAAGTTGAAGTTAAAGGCTCTGAAATTTCTGTGCCCATCGATAAGGAGAGAGCAGTTAGCGGTGAATATTCAGTGAAGTATCGAGTTGTATCGGCCGATGGTCATCCAATAGAGGGTGAATACAACTTCACAATTACAGGAGTCGAAGTGATTTCTGCGCCGATTCAAGAGGAATTAGAAGATGGACCTAATCTTTTGGTTAGATCGTTCTTTGCTCTGGTGTTGCTTGGAATCGGAGCTTTAGCGCTACTTCGCCTCAGAAAGTAAGTTCTTAATTCGAGTTACGCCTTCGATGATCTCTTCATCTGAGGTTGCGTAAGAAAGTCGCAAATATCCGCTTGGACCAAAGGCTTCGCCTGGGACTACGGCGACTTCCGCTTCTTCCAGAATGAGCGTAGCAAGTTCAGCAGAAGTGGCAGGGCGACGGCCACGAATTTCTTTCGCAAGAACACCTTTAACAGACGGATAAACATAGAAGGCTCCTTGTGGGGTCGGGCATGTAATGCCGGGGATTTCATTGAGCATCTTCACGATTAATTTACGGCGACGGTCAAAGGCTTCGCCCATCTTCTTAACGGCAGTTAAGTCGTTATTAAGTGCTGCAATTGCTGCGCGTTGAGAGACATTTGCGACGTTTGAAGTTAGATGTGATTGAAGATTTGTTGCCGCTTTAATTACATCTTTAGGGCCAATCATCCAACCTACGCGCCAACCAGTCATCGCATAAGTCTTGGCAACGCCATTAATGATGATTGTCTTATCGGCCATTGCTGGAACAAGGACTGGGA
>CAZZIN010000048.1:0-3725 GCA_964654425.1 uncultured Clavibacter sp.
AAGAGCGCGCCGCTTTGGTTGCTTGGCCATCTATTCCACGCTCCATCTAGGTCCATTTGATGTGTCTTCGATAGTGATACCCATCGAAGCAATCCGATCTCGTATTGCATCAGCTGCTGCAAAATCCTTACGGACTCGGGCGGCCTCACGTTGCTCAAGAAGCAGCGCAATCAATCCATCTACCGCCTTATCCAACTTCTTATTTCCGGATTCCCCAAATGCCGGATCAAAGGGATCACAACCAAGGATGCCCAGCGCGCCCCGAATCTTCTTCGCCTCAGCTAGGGCGCTTTTGGCCTCATTTATCGCGGTATTTCCAGCCCTTAACCACTCGGATATGTGAGCGAGCGCTTGTGGGACGGCAAGGTCTTCATCCATCGCGGCTTTGAATTCTGGTGCGATCACTTGCTCGATCTCACCTTCAATCTCTCGAACGCGAATCAAGAAATTCTCGATCCGGCGAAAGGCGGTTGCAGATTCTTCTAAAGCATCAAATGAGAACTCAAGCATGGAGCGATAGTGGGCGCTTCCCAGATACCAGCGCAGCTCGATTCCTCTAACGCGCTTTAATATCTCAACTACTTGAAGTGAATTACCGAGTGACTTGCTCATCTTCTCACCGCTTGTTGTCACCCATGCGTTATGCATCCAGCGCCGGGCAAACTTTGACCCAGCAGCTTCTGATTGTGCAATCTCATTTTCATGATGGGGGAATATGAGATCAAGTCCTCCGCCATGAATATCGAATTCATCACCGAGGTATGCGCTCGCCATTGCTGAGCACTCAAGATGCCAACCTGGGCGGCCCGCTCCCCAAGGAGTTGGCCAAGATGGTTCACCCGGTTTTGATGCCTTCCAAAGTGCAAAATCTCTCGGGTCGCGCTTATAGGTATCCTCTGAATCACCAGCGCTCTGCAGGTCATCTAGTTTCTGATTTGAAAGCGTTAGATAACGCTTTAATTTTCTAACCTCTAGATAAACATCGCCATTTCCTGGGGCATATGCCGCTCCATTAGAAATCAACTTCTCCATTAACTCAATCATCTCTGTGATGTGCCCGGTCGCACGTGGTTCGTAAGTCGGAGCCAAGACATTTAGCGCCTTGTAGGCATCAGCAAAGGCCCGCTCATATTTCATCGCCAGCGCCCACCACGGCATCTCTTCATGAATTGCCTTATGAAGGATCTTGTCATCAATATCAGTCACATTTCTTATGAAAACAACGCTATTTCCGCTTGCTTCTAACCATCTGCGAAGGATGTCGAAGTTAACGCCACTTCTAATATGGCCGATGTGCGGGGCAGCTTGAACGGTCGCGCCGCAAACATAAATAGAGACCCTGCCCGGCTCAATCGGCGTGAACTCGCTGACTTCGCGCGTTGCAGTGTCATATAGACGAATCATCAAGTAATCCTAATTCTTCTTAACCAATAGGGCGGTTGCTACAGCCGCTATTCCTTTACCTTCACCCGTAAAACCGAGTCCATCAGTCGAAGTTGCTGATACCGAGACCGGCGCGCCAGCTAATGCTCTAGATAATGCGCTGATGATTTCCATACGGCGAGCGCCAATCTTTGGGCGATTGCAGACAATCTGCACAGATACATTATTGATTTCAAATCCAGCGCTCTGAACTCTTCTTAAGCACTCTTCTAGAAGTTGAATTCCTGATGCGCCTTTATATTTGGGATCTGAAGTTCCAAAATTAGAACCAAGATCTCCGATATTGGCTGCAGCAAAGAGAGCATCACAGATTGCATGAGCTGCAACATCACCATCCGAATGGCCATCCACTCCAATCTCTCCCGGCCAATTAAGGGCACCCAACCACAATTCACGGGATGTGTCGGCGGAAAATGCATGGGCATCGGTTCCAAATCCAACGCGCAACTCTTTCGATTCTGGATTGAGCAATGAAACGGCAAGGGCGATATCTTCTGGATTTGTTACTTTCATCGCGAGCGCTTCGCCCGCAATCGTTTTTACTTTAATACCGATTGCCTCTACCAATGCGGCATCATCTGTTGCATCTTCACTTGCTTCATGAGCGCGCTTTAGAACTGATGTGGTGAAGCCTTGTGGAGTTTGTACCGCTCTAAGCGCACTTCTATCTGGGGTATTTCTTACATAGCCCTCGACATCGACCGCTTTGATCGTGTCAACGACTGCAAGCGCCGGAATTACGGCTAACTCTCCGCCCTTGAGTTCAGCAAGAACTCGACTAGCAAGTTCACTTGTAGCAAGACCTCTTGCGGCGTCATGGACTAATACATATTCAACGCTCGGAGATAATGACTTGAGCGCCAACTTCACCGAATCACTTCGCAATACGCCCCCGGTGATGACCTTCGCCGATTCACCAACAATCTTGCGAAATTCATCGGCAAAACCTTCAGGTGCAGTAATTACGATCTCATCGACAACTTTAGATAGCGCTGAAAAAGCTCGTTCGACTAGTGAGATACCTTCGATTTGGATTAGGGCTTTAGGAAGGTTTGCGCCCAATCTATTTCCAAGACCCGCGCCAGCAATGATGGCAGCAGATTTTGGTTGGCTCATGATGCGAGCCGGTTAGGAGGCGAGCACCTCATCAAGAATTGACTCAGCCTTTGTCTCATCTGTGTTCTCAGCGAGAGCAAGTTCTGAGATCAAGATTGCGCGTGCCTTAGCAAGCATTCTCTTCTCACCAGCAGAAAGGCCACGATCAAGATCGCGACGATAGAGATCGCGGACAACTTCAGCGACCTTGATTACATCGCCAGATGCAAGCTTCTCAAGATTTGCTTTGTAGCGACGGGACCAATTTGTTGGTTCCTCTGTGTATGGCTGGCGCAGAACTCCGAAGACGCGCTCTAGACCACTTGAATCAACGACATCGCGTACCCCGACTAGATCGACATTCTCAGCTGGTACTCGCACTGTTAGATCGCCTGCTGCGACCTTCAATACTAAGTAGATCTTCTCTTCGCCTTTGATCGTTCGAGTCTCTATCGCTTCGATTAGAGCCGCTCCATGATGGGGATAAACAACGGTTTCGCCGACCTTAAATGTCATTTGGGGATTTTGCCTTTCGCTAGGCCGCAATTTTATCAGAGATAAGGCGATGCGAAAAACCAGCCCAAGTGGGCGTAAAACAATAGGTTTCTGCCATTATTCACCCGTGAATTCCAATCGACGCGTGCGCCACATCGCCCTTTTTGTATCGATGCTCTTGACATCTCTTGCTTTGACAGGTTGCGCTGCTGGCGGGAGCGCAGAAACTCGGAACATAAAGCAAGTTACAGATGGTGTTGAAAAGGATTTAAGCGATATCAAGATTAGAAATGTGAAAATCGTTGCTCTGCCTGATGGGAGCGGAACTTTGGTGGGTTTTATCGTCAATCATGGTGATGAGGCAGACCAATTGATTGGACTTACTATCAACAATCAGCCTGTTGAGCTAACAACTGAGGCGGTACTAACCAAGAACAAGCCGATGATCTTTGAAGGTGAGAGTGCGAATGCGAAGGCCAAGGTCGCAGTTCTTGGCGAGAAGCCTGGTTATCGAGTGCCAGTCACATTAGTTTTTGCGAAATCTGGAAAGATAGATATGAGCGCAATTATTGTTAAGAATGAAGGGGTCTACAGCTCCATCTTGTAACCAAGACCGCGCACAGTCTGGATTATTTTCGGATTCGCTGGATCATCTTCAATCTTTGCACGTAGCCGTTTGATGTGAACATCAA
>CAZZIN010000049.1:0-3707 GCA_964654425.1 uncultured Clavibacter sp.
GTGTTGGAGTTGGCGTGGGTGTTGGAGTTGGAGTTGGAGATTGCGATGGAGCGGGTTGCTTTGTCTTTATTACTTGTACCCAAATCAACTTCTTGCCGATCTTCTTACAGACAAAATCTTTTGAACCAACAGTTCTAGTTTCCCCGACCTTCTTACAGACTGCTCCAGCCTTGACTTGGGCGGCGTTCGAAGTAACTGGAATAAAAGTAAGTGAGGAGGAGAGCAATAAGAGCGAGAGCATGCTTAATAGTTTGAGTTTTAATCTCTCACTCTTCATCTCGCCTCCTAATGGTCACAGATGCGCGCGACTCTAACTCACTATCTGCTGGGTAATCGACGCCGACCAGCGTTAAACCACGAGCTGGAAAGACCAAGCTTTCGCTAATTCGCTGCCGATTCTCAAGGACATCTTTGATCCACTGAGGCTCAAATCTACCTTCACCAACTCTCACGCAAGCTCCTACAAGATTTCGTACCATCGAATAGCAGAACGCATCGGCGACAACATCCGCTACGAGAATCTCTTTCTCATTTCTATGCCACTCAAAGCGCTCTAGCCGGCGGATTGTGGTACCAACTCCACCTGTCTTACAGAAAGCAGCAAAATCATGCTCCCCTAGAAGCAATGTTGCGGCCTCATTCATTGCGCTCATATCGAGGTAGCGATACCAAGGAGCGATATCAAATCGCTGTAATGGCTCAAGTTGCCGCCTTCCATCTGCGATCCTATAAATGTACTTGCGACGTAACGCGGAGAAACGTGCGTGAAAGAACTTCGGCGCTAAGGAAATTGAGTTGATTCGGATATCTTCATCAAGCATACGATTTAAGCGATATAGAAGATCTTCGCACCGCCATTGATTTCCATATTTGTCTTTTTCTGGGAGATCTACATGCGCAACTTGCGCAGTTGCATGAACACCCGCATCAGTCCTACCAGCAACAATAATTTCGACTTCGCTTCGAGTTAATCCAGAGAGAGCTTCTTCCATCGCAGATTGAACTGTGCGAAGGGAAGGCTGGCGAGCCCAACCATTGAAATTACTTCCGTCGTAGGCGAAATCAATTCGAAAACGAAGAAACCCACTCCCAGGGTTGAGAGTGGGCTCCATCTTTAATACTTGAGTTAATTACTCAGAGAGTACTTCGATTACCGCCATAGGTGCGTTATCTCCCTTGCGTGGACCGATCTTTGTGATTCTTGTATAGCCACCATTTCTAGTAGCGAATCGAGGACCGATCTCTGAGAAGAGAATCTTCACGACATCTTGTTGTGGAATAACAGCAAGAACTTCTCGGCGAGCAGCGAGATCACCCTTCTTGGCTTTCGTGATCAACTTCTCGGCGAGTGGACGAAGGCGACGAGCCTTAGTCTCGGTAGTACGTACCTTGCCCTTTTCAAATAATTGCGCCGCTAGCGTGCGAAGCAATAATTTCTCATGTGCAGGTCCGCTTCCAAGGCGCGGTCCGCGTGATGGTCTTGGCATGGCCTCTCCTTAAGCTTGATCATCGGCGAGTGATTCGTCGATGCCATAGTTCTGGTGCTTGGTTGGATCAAATCCGACTGGTGAATCCTTGAGCTGTAGCCCCATCGATATGATTTTTGCCTTCACTTCATCGATCGACTTTGAGCCGAAGTTACGGATATCCAATAGGTCGGCTTCGCTACGAGCAAGTAGCTCGCCAACAGTATGAATTCCTTCACGCTTCAAGCAATTGTAGGAACGAACCGTTAGATCAAGATCCTCGATTGGAAGAGCTAGATCCGCGGCAAGTGCTGCATCTTGAACGGAAGGACCAAGGTCGATTCCTTCAGCTGCATAATTCAATTCATGAGCAAGTCCGAATAGTTCTACAAGTGTCTTACCAGCAGATGCCATCGCATCGCGTGGTGACATTGAGCTCTTCGTTTCGACATCGATGATTAGACGATCGAAGTCGGTTCTTTGCTCAACACGAGTTGCTTCAACTTTGTAAGTAACTCGAAGGACTGGGGAGTAGATGGAATCGACAGGAATGCGACCGATTTCTGCTCCAACTTGCTTGTTCTGGATCGCAGCGACATAGCCACGGCCACGCTCAATCGTTAGTTCGATCTCAACGTTTGCCTTGCTATTCAAGGTTGCGATGTGAAGGTCTGGGTTGTGAACCTCTACTCCTGCAGGAACAGCTACATCCTTTCCGGTGATAGTTCCAGAGCCACTCTTACGGATGTAGGCGACGACTGGATCATCATTCTCAGATGAGAGGACGAGGTTCTTGATGTTCAAGACGATGTCGGTGAGATCTTCCTTCACACCTTCAAGGGTCGTGAACTCGTGGAGCGCGCCAGCTACTCGGATGCTTGTTACAGCAGCTCCCGGAATTGATGAGAGCAGGGTGCGGCGCAGAGAGTTTCCTAGGGTGTAGCCGAAACCTGGCTCGAGTGGCTCTATTACGAACCTCGAGCGGTTTTCACTTACTACTTCCTCGGTCAGTACGGGACGTTGTGCAATTAGCACTTCTTTCCTCCATTGTCCTGAGGGATCCGCTATTTGATCCCTCTGTCGTTACTTATATTTAGTTTTAGTTTTCGCCAAGTAGCCAATAACCAGCGGTTATTAATTACTTGGAATAAAGCTCAACAATCAGCTGCTCTTGAACCTGGGTATCGATGATTGCCCGGGTTGGTAGAGAGTGAACGAGGATGCGCATCTGTGATGGAACAACTTCGATCCATGCCGGGACTGACTTCTCACCAAATTCAGCGCTTGCAACGATGAATGGTGTGAGGTCTTGGGACTTCGCCCGAACATCGACAATGTCATATGGAGAAACTTGATATGACGGGATGTCGACCTTCGAACCATTTACCAAGATGTGTCCATGGCGAACTAGTTGTCGCGCCATATCGCGGCTCTTTGCAAAGCCAGCGCGATAGATGACGTTGTCGAGGCGTGACTCCAAGAGGATAAGTAGGTTTTCACCAGTCTTACCTGCGAGGCGGCTCGCTTCGGTGTAATAGTTACGGAATTGCTTCTCAAGTACGCCGTAGATACGAGCGCATTTTTGCTTCTCGCGCATCTGTAGCAAGTACTCAGATTCCTTGGCACGACCGCGGCCGTGTTGTCCTGGTGGGTAAGGACGTGACTCAATCGGACACTTTGGTCCATCGCACTTCGAGCCTTTGAGGAAAAGCTTTACTTTCTCGCGACGGCAGCGCTTGCAATCTGCTCCAACATAACGGGCCATTTAGTTTTCCTCCTCCTTATACTCGACGTGGTTTTGGTGGACGGCAACCATTGTGTGCAAGTGGCGTTACATCTGAGATGGCGCCAACTTCCAAACCGGCTGCTTGTAGTGAACGGATTGCAGTCTCGCGTCCTGAGCCTGGGCCCTTGACGAAGACATCTACTTTCTTAACGCCATGTTCTTGCGCCTTCTTTGCTGCAGCTTCTGCTGCGAGCTGTGCGGCGAATGGCGTTGATTTACGAGATCCCTTGAAGCCGACCTGACCTGAGGATGCCCAAGCAAGGACACCACCGGAAGGATCGGTAATAGAGACAATCGTGTTATTAAAAGTGCTCTTTATATATGCATGGCCAAAAGCGACGTTTTTCTTCTCTTTCTTGCGTGGCTTTGCCTTTGCTTTTGGAGCAGCTGTAGCAGCTGTGGCTGGCTTTGCTTTAGGTGCGGCCATTACTTGGTCTCCTTCTTCTTACCAGCGA
>CAZZIN010000050.1:0-3703 GCA_964654425.1 uncultured Clavibacter sp.
AGAGAGAGCGTAGTTATCTTTTCGGAATTATCCTTATCCCATGTGGTCCAAACGAGCTTATGTCGATTTCGCCCTCAAAAAAAGGGCGACGATTGCGAGCATTTACCGCGGCCTCAATACGACTGTAGATGCCTGTGACGCTGACCCCTATCTTCGCAGAGCCGCAAAGTTTCACGGCGAAGCGACTAACCGCGATTGTCCAATGTGTCGAAAAGAGAAAGTGACTGAACTCCAATACGTTTTTGGCGATCAACTCGGCCAATACTCAGGTCGCATCAAGAACAACGATGAACTAGCAGAGATGCAGGATGAATATGGAGAGTTTCGCGTCTATGTGGTCGAAGTATGTCTCGGATGCGGTTGGAATCATCTAACTGCTTCATATTTATTAGGTGACGGGATAGAGCGCAAGCCACCTAGAAAAGTAAGGACTCGGTAGCCTTAATTCATGAAGTGGTTGCGCGGTAGAGCAGCAAAGTTACTACTTCGGCTTGCAGCTGTATTTTCACTAATCGGAGCTACCGCATTTGCAATTGCCTATTTCACCACCGATATCCCAGATCCAAAAGATTATGTGAACTCTCAAGCCACCATTATTCAGTACTCGAATGGCGATGAGATTGGCAGAATTGGAGCGCAAAATCGCACCATCATTCCGCTTGCAAGAATCCCGCTAGATCTACGTCACGCAGTCCTTGCTGCCGAAGATAAGAATTTCTATTCGCAAGGTGCATTTAACCCAATCGCAATTTTACGCGGAGCAATCAATACTGCACTGGGCCGTGGACTACAAGGCGGCTCAACAATCACACAACAATACGCAAAGACTGCTTTCTTAACGGCAGACCGAACAATTCAACGCAAACTACGAGAGCTGATAATCGCCATCAAGTTGGAAAACCAATTGACCAAAGATGAGATTTTTGAAGATTATCTAAATACTATTTATTTCGGTCGTGGTGCATATGGCGTTGAGACCGGTGCCCAAGTTTACTTTGGTAAGAGTGTTGACCAACTTAGCATCGCACAAGCAGCTGTACTAGCATCGATTTTGCGCTCTCCTGGCTATTACGATCCTGACTATCGCGAGGGCAACCGTGAGCGGCTTGAGAATCGTTATAAGTACACACTTAACAATATGGTCGCTCAAGGTTGGATTGAGAAGACCGAAGCAGATCGCCTTGCGAAAAAACTTCCAACGCTTCGACCAAGACTCACAACCGGCCAACTTGCCGGCAATAAAGGCCACCTCGTTGAAGCTGTGCGAAAAGAACTAAACAATCTCGGCTTTCCCGATGAGCAATTGATGGTCGGCGGCTTAGTAGTAAGAACCACTTTAGAGAAAGACGCTCAAACAGCAGCCGAAACTGCAGTTTTCAAGCAGTCACCAAAGGATGCACCAGATAATCTACATATCGGCTTAATCTCCATCCGCCCTGGCACCGGCGAGATTGTGGCGATGTACGGCGGTAAGGATTATTTACAACGCCAGTTAAATGATGCAACCCAATCAATCACCCAAGCGGGATCTACCTTCAAACCATTTGCACTGATTGCGGCTCTTGAGCAAGGAATCTCACTTCAAACAATTTGGAACGGAAAGAGCCCGTTAATTTTCGATGACTTCATCGGAAGACCATATGAAGTATCGAATTATGGAAATAAGTCTTTTGGAAATATAAGTTTATTGGAGGCAAGCGCTGTCTCGGTTAACACAATTTATGTACCACTTGGAATAAAGGTAGGTGTAGATAAAGTAATTGATGCTGCCCGTCGCGCTGGCATTCCTGAAAACGTCGCAATGTTCCCTTCACCCTCAGTTGTTCTGGGTGTTTCAAGTCCAAGAGTTATTGATGTTGCTAACTCATTTGCCACCTTCGCCGCTAATGGAGTGCGAGCAAAACCGATTTTGATTAAAGAAGTTCTGGGCTCAAATAAAGGGGTGCTCTATCAAAGCCGGATTGAGACGGAACAAGTATTTGATGAAGATGTGATGGCTGATTTGAATTATGCCCTAGGAGAAGTCGTCCGAGCCGGAACTGCTTCATCAGCACTACGCGGTTTTGGAAGGCCAGCCGCAGGTAAGACCGGTACTTCGCAACAGAATGCATCTGCGTGGTTTACTGGTTACACCCCACAACTAGCTACCTCAATTGCATTCTTCCGCGACGATGCAACTCAATCGCTAAATGGAATCGGTGGACTTACCTCGGTAACAGGTGGAAGTTTCCCGGCACGAATTTGGAACGCGTATATGAAGGTTGCGCTTAAAGGTGAACCAAAGTTAGATTTCCCAACGCCAGCAAACATCGGAGGCACCGAACCTCTTCCTATCCCCGATCCAATTCCTACAATCGCACCAGCTGATGCAGCTAATTGGTGCGCTACTGCAGATCTTGAGGGAGTAATGAAAGATCTCAAAGAATTTTGCACCAAGGCACTTAAGAAATACTTTGTTGCTACCCCGGAGCCGAGTGCTTCCCCATGATTAAAGGCGCCCGGCCAATAATCATTCTTGCTCTAATAGCCTCTCTTCTTTCATTTGCAAAGTTCCAACATTGCCGAGATACCGGTTGGGCTGCACCCGGCGTCTATTCCCATATGTGTTACTCCGATCTATCTGCTCTTTATGGCGCCCGGGAAATCAATGTGGATAGTTGGCCCTACGCATCAGCCGAAAACTCAGTTGAATATCCCGCGATTACGGGACTTGTGATGTGGGCGACCGGACTTGCAATCGGTGATGCAAATGGATTCCGAGCATATTTTGATTTAAATGCGGCCCTACTAGCGCTCCTGTTTATTGGAGTAATGGTTCTGCTTTGGCGCTTAAAACCAGAGTTTGCACCACTTCTTGCCTTCTCACCAGCAGTCATTGGCTCTCTATATATAAATTGGGATCTCTGGGCTGTTCTTGCTGCCCTAACTTCCATTTATTTCTTCCGGGAAAAGAAGTTTGATTTTTCCGCACTTCTCCTTGGCGTAGCGATAGCAACGAAGTTCTTCCCAGTCGTGCTATTGCTTGGAGTTTTAATATATTTCAAATCCGAGTTATTGAGAGCGCTCCGATTTTTTCTTCTCGCATCCGCGTCTTGGTTAGTAATAAATCTCCCAATTGCTATCACTAATTTTGATGGTTGGTCTCGCTTTTACAAGATGAATATTGACCGTGGAAATGATCTTGGATCAATTTGGTATGCATTTCAACTTCGAGAGATAACTTTCGCCAACACCACTCTTATATCCATAGCGCTAGTGTTATTGGCATCGGTCGTAATCTTCAATTTCGCAAAACTATCCAAGTTATCGAGTTTTGAGACCTTCGTAATTTCAGCCTTTCTCGCGGTAGCCGCTTTTGTGACAATAAGTAAGGTCTATTCACCCCAATACATACTTTGGTTAACACCACTTGCTCTGATTGCCATGACAAGAAAGTCAGAGAGAGCGGCCTTCTGGATCTGGCAGGGTGGCGAAGCGATCTATCACGTTGCGATCTGGCAATACCTAGCGAGCTATACCGGCTCAAAGTTCGGACTACCCGAAGGCCTGTACGCCCTAAGTATCTTCATCCGAATTGCAACGCTCGCCTGGTTCGTGCGGGCACTTATTCACAGCAGTCGGAACCCCGATTTCTCGATGTCAGAGCCTGGGGATAGTCTTAGCGCCCTTCATCAAAAGGCCCGTCCTTCTTGATGAAATCGCA
>CAZZIN010000051.1:0-1512 GCA_964654425.1 uncultured Clavibacter sp.
GTGGGACAGACTGGAAACTTATTCGGATCACGATTTGGAATCCAGCGCTTGCCACAAAGGGCTGTTACAGGTTTTCCACTTACTGCTGATTCAACAATCTTGTCCTTCTTCACATAATGCGCAAAGCGTTCGTGATCACCAGACTCTAACTCTTCACGATTCTCGGTCTCGACATGGGTATCCGTCTCATCAATAACGCCACCGCGGCGCGTGAAGAATCCCATCTTCGAGTTCATAGCGAAATCATAAGCGAGTTAGACCGGTCATAACTAGAATAGGTAGATGAGCGGGCTCAAGGATCTCCTACGTACAGAGAATCTCTCACGCGCAGATATTGAGTTAATTCTCGAGACCTCCCAAGAATTCGCCACAAACCCTCTAAAGCACTCAAACTCTCTGGCTCACAAATCTGTCGCCATTTACATGACGAAGCCATCAACTCGCACCAGACTCGCATCTGAGACAGCCGTAGCCCATTTAGGTGGCACCCCAATTTTCCTACGGGGTGATGAGTTACAAATCGGCCGCGGTGAGACGATTGAAGATACCGCCAAAATAATCAGTCAATTCTGCGATGCCCTGATCATCCGAACTTATGCCCAAAGTGATGTCGATCAACTTGGAAAATTCGCATCAATCCCGGTTATCAACGCACTTACTGATGAGGATCATCCAACTCAACTATTGGCAGATTGGATGGTTATCCGCGAAAAGTTTGGCAAGGAGATCAGCGGCCGGAAATTCGTCTATGTAGGAGATGGAAATAATGTAGCTACCTCGTGGTTGTTGATGGGCGCGATTATGGGAGCACACGTTGTAGCAGCGACCCCGTCGGGAAAATTCGCTCTTGCACCCGAAGTGATTACAAAAGCAACTTCACTTGCAAAGATGAGCGGTGGAAAAGTCGAGAGCATAAATGATGCAAAGGCGGCCGCAGAAGGCGCCTCCGTTATCTATACCGATGTCTGGATGTCGATGGGTGACTCTGAAAGCGAACGTGCTGAGAAGTTCAAAGCGCTTTCGCCCTTCATGGTAAATGATGAGCTGATGTCACTTACAACGAAAGATTCAATATTCATGCACTGTTTACCGGCACACCGTGGCGAAGAGGTCGCAGCCTCAGTCATTGATGGCGCAAAATCGGTCGTGTGGCGCGAGGCGTTCCATCGCAGGACAACGATTCAAGCTCTGCTTTATCTCTTGACTCGCGGCGAATTAAAGGGAAACTAATCTCTTCATGAAGATTTTTGTACCTAAAGAGAGCCAGCCCGGAGAGAAGCGGGTTGCCCTCGTTCCTGATGTACTTTCGAAGCTAACTCGAGCAGGCTTTGAAATTTCAATTGAAAGTGGCGCTGGCGTTGGAGCTGGGGCAGCAGATAGCGAATTCACCAAATCAGGTGCCCAAATAGTCGGATCTAATGAAGTTGAGCGAGCCCTATCGGGCGCTGAAGTCGTTCTATCGGTGCAACCTCTAACTCTCTCTCAATTCAAATCAATTAAATCCGGCGCAAT
>CAZZIN010000051.1:1612-3685 GCA_964654425.1 uncultured Clavibacter sp.
GGATTTGGGGCGGAAAAGATGTTCCAAGCCAACTTCCATTTCATGCCTCATCGCTCTACTCACGCAACGTTGTAAATCTCCTCCTTCTTATGGTCAAAGATGGCGCGCTAAATATTGATTTCACAGATGAGATTATTGATGCAGCAGCTGTGACAGATAATGGTGCGAAGCGCACGTCAGGTTCTGCCGGGGCCGCTGCCACCAAGGATGGAAAGTGAGGGAAAGATAAATGGAAGCAATTGCGATCATCTCAATCTTCGTCCTAGCAGTTTTCGTTGGATTTGAAGTTGTCTCAAAAGTCTCCTCAACTCTTCACACCCCGCTAATGAGCGGAGCAAATGCGATACATGGCGTGATCTTGGTCGGAGCAATCATCGTTGCCGATCACTCAGAGAACTCACTTGAACTTGGACTCTCAATTGCTGCGATCATCCTTGCAACCGTGAATATGGTCGGTGGCTTTGTCGTGACAGACCGAATGCTTGAAATGTTTAAAGGTAAGGCGAAGTCTGGTTCTGGAAATAGTCCGAACAAGGGCTCGGTAGAGAAGTGATGAGTCCATTTGTTTATGACCTAATCGGCCTGCTTGCCGGGGTCTGCTTCATTCTCTCGCTCAAGGGACTTTCACATCCGCGGACTGCAAGGCGTGGAAATCTTTTGGGAGCTGCTGGCGCGGCTATTGCTACTGTACTTGTTTTCTTCCGTTCTGAGAATGAAGGCAAGAACCTCATTTGGATAATCGGCGCGATTGTTGTTGGTGTGGCTATCGGAGTTCCTGCTGCTCGAAAAGTTCAGATGACTGCGATGCCACAACTTGTCGCGCTATTTAATGGTGTTGGCGGTGGCGCTGCTGCGCTAGTCGCAATTGTTGAATACATGAAATTAGGAAGCTCCGCGTCAATCGCGGTTGTGATTGCAACCGTATTTACGGTAGTTGTTGGATGCGTATCTTTCTCCGGCTCGATCATCACCTTCCTGAAACTACAAGAGTTGATGACAACAGCTCCCGTTGTATATCCAGGTGGCCGGGCGGTAATAGCAGGAACTCTTGGTGGCGTTATTGGTGTTTCTGGCTGGGTTATTGCCGAAATGGGAACAACTCCGCTACTTGTTCTTGCAGCACTTTCACTCTTGTTTGGAGTCCTATTTGTACTTCCTGTCGGCGGCGCTGATGTCCCAATCGTAATTTCACTTCTTAACGCCTTTACCGGTTTAACAGTTGCAGCCTCCGGTTATGTCCTAGATGCAACGCTCTTGATAATTGCCGGAACTCTTGTTGGTGCATCCGGAACGATACTTACCCGCTTGATGGCAGAAGCGATGGGTCGCTCTCTCTTTGGAACGCTCTTTGGTGCATTTACTGCTAAACCGCAATCAACAAGTGGCGCGGCTGAAACTCGCCCGGTTAAATCCGGAACACCTGATGATGTTGCAATCTTGCTCAACTATGCCCGTCGCGTCGTCATCGTTCCTGGTTTCGGCCTTGCAGTCGCCCAAGCCCAGCACACTGTGCGCGAACTCGCTGACTTATTGGCCGCAAAAGGTATCGATGTTGCCTACGGAATTCACCCTGTTGCAGGGCGTATGCCCGGGCATATGAATGTCTTGCTTGCTGAAGCAAATGTTCCCTACGAACAACTTTCCGAGATGGATGAAGTCAATCCCACATTCCCGCAAACTGATGTGGCGCTAATTATCGGCGCAAACGATGTTGTTAATCCAGCAGCTAAAACCACTCCAGGATGCCCAATTTATGGGATGCCAATTCTTGATGTTGCCCAAGCTGGCAATGTGATTTTCTTAAAGCGCTCGATGCGTCCAGGTTTTGCTGGAATTGAGAATGAGCTTCTATATGACCCAAAGACAACGCTTTTATTTGGCGATGCGAAGGCTTCATTAACGAAAGTTGTTTCAGCTCTAAAAGTTTTGTAGCCCGCAATAATCCAAAAAAGAATCGGGGCCCGGTTTCCCGAGCCCCGATTCTTTTTGAGAACTTATCTCACTAGAATCCTTAGGGGATTAGTGATCGTCCTTCATACCTTCTGCAATCGACTTCATTCTTGCGATCTTTAC
>CAZZIN010000052.1:0-3490 GCA_964654425.1 uncultured Clavibacter sp.
GGTTCATTCAATTTTCCATCAATCATCTTTGTGACGACTTGTGGTTTACCGACTGTCAATTCAAAACCTTCGCGACGCATCATTTCAACTAAGACAGCAAGTTGTAATTCACCACGACCTTGAACCTCCCAAGTATCGGGGCGTTCGGTATTTAGTACGCGAAGTGAGACATTTCCTACCAGCTCGCTATCGAGTCGATTCTTTACTAGTCGGGCGGTTAATTTCTTTCCTACTCGCCCTGCCAATGGGGAGGTATTTATGCCGATTGTCATCGAAATACTTGGCTCATCTACCGTTATTTGCGGTAGCGCATGGGCTTTTTCGATATCTGCCAATGTCTCACCAAGAGTGATGGTTTCGATTCCGGCAACCGCAATGATGTCTCCCGGGCCCGCTTGATTAACTGGAACTCGCTCAAGTCCCTCGGTCATCATCAACTCAGAGATCTTCACCTTCTCGCTCGAACCATCAGTCCTCATCCAAGTAACCATCTGACCTTTTTTGATGGTGCCTTCATGGACTCGACATAGTGCGAGCCGGCCGAGATATGGAGAGGAGTCAAGGTTTGTCACATGGGCTTGAAGCGGTGCGCCCTCGTGATACATGGGAGCTGGAATAGTTTTAAAGATTACATCGAAGAGGACATCTAGATTCTCGTTATCTGGCATCCCGCCATCGCTCGGGCGATTTAACGATGCGCGGCCAGCTTTTGCAGATGTATAGACAATTGGAAAATCAATCTGTTCTTCGGTTGCATCAAGATCCAAGAAGAGTTCATAGGCTTCATCAACGACGGCAGCTATGCGAGCATCGGGGCGATCTACCTTATTGATAATCAAGATGACGGGCAGATTTTTCTGTAGCGCCTTGCGTAGAACGAACCGTGTTTGAGGAAGTGGTCCTTCAGAGGCATCTACAAGAAGTGCGACGCCATCGACCATCTCAAGTCCGCGTTCGACCTCGCCACCAAAGTCAGCGTGACCTGGGGTATCGATAATGTTTACGATAGTAGAGCCGCGCTTCACCGCAGTATTTTTGGCAAGAATTGTGATTCCCTTTTCACGTTCAAGATCCATCGAATCCATAACGCGATCTTGAGTTTCAGATTGCTCTTTATGCGCCGCAAATGCACCGGATTGCCAGAGCATCGCATCAACAAGAGTTGTCTTGCCGTGGTCGACGTGGGCGATGATTGCGATATTGCGAAGGTCTTGGCGTTCCATCTCGGCAAGGCCGGCCAAATATGGCGATTTCTGGTGGTTTTTAGACATTAAATCGAAACTCCACAACATCTCCATCTTGCATTACGTAATCCTTCCCCTCCATGCGGACTTTTCCGCGCGAGCGAGCTTCGCCCATAGATCCAGCAGCAACTAACTCATCAAAGGAGATGACTTCTGCCTTGATGAAACCTTTTTGGAAATCTGTATGAATTACGCCAGCAGCCATAGGGGCAGTGTCGCCCTTATGAATCGTCCAAGCGCGGGCTTCTTTCTCACCTGCAGTTAGATAAGTCTGTAGCCCGAGGGTATTGAAACCGACACGAGCGAGGGTGCTAAGGCCTGGTTCTTCCAGGCCGATTGATTTCAACAATTCAAGCGCTTCGGCATCTTCGAGTTCAGCAAGTTCAGCCTCGGTCTTTGCATCCAAGAAGATTGCTTCAGCGGGCGCTACTAACGCCTCTAATTTCTTACGGAGTTCTTTATCGCCAAGTTCTTTGGCATCGACATTAAATACATAAAGGAATGGTTTTGCGGTTAGTAGGCCGAGTTCTTTTAGGGATTCGAGATCCAAATTTGAACCAAAGAGTAATTTGCCATCGGCAAGGACTTTTTCAGCGGCTTTGATTGCATCTAGAAATAGAGCGCGTTCCTTATTTTGACGCGCCTCTTTCTCCACTCTAGGAATCGCTTTCTCGATTGTTTGCAGATCTGCTAGTTGAAGTTCGGTATTGATTGTTTCGATATCACTTGATGGATTGACATTTCCATCAACATGGACAACATCTGGGTCGCTAAAGACTCGGATGACTTGGCAGATTGCATCACTCTCGCGGATATTTGCGAGGAACTTATTTCCAAGGCCAGCGCCTTCGGATGCACCCTTGACGATGCCAGCGATATCTACGAAGGAGACAGAGGCCGGTATAACTCGCTCGGAATTGAAGATTTGGGCGAGGACTTTGAGGCGCTCATCCGGTACCCCTACGACGCCAACGTTGGGCTCGATTGTGGCGAATGGGTAATTCGCCGCCAGCACATTGTTCTTGGTGAGGGCGTTAAACAGGGTCGATTTTCCGACATTTGGAAGGCCGACAATTCCGATGGAGAGGCTCACGAGGAGTAGAGCCTAACCGTCAATGTCAGTCCCTCCTGCCACGATAAGCATATGAACGGTGCGATATTCCTCATCATCGGCTTGGCGATCGGCCTTGGTATCGGATTTCTCTTTGCCTCATCAAGAGTAAATGCCGAAAAGGGAAAGGTCGCGCTGCTTAACACTCAACTAGAAGAGCTTCGTCGTGAAGAGGCTCGCCTCACCACTTTAAATGAGCAACTCCGCGCTGTTACATCGGGAATGACTCAATTAACTACCCAAGCACAAGAAGCAGAAGTGAAGCGTGCTCGCGCTGAAAGTGAGATGCGCTCCCAGATCGAGACGATGCGACTTGGAAATGAGAATCTACTTCGCGAGACTACAAAACTTGCTGGTGCGCTCTCTAACTCACAGACTCGTGGAAAATATGGTGAAGCCCAACTCGAAACTCTTCTTGAAAATGCAGGATTGCTCGAGAATGAACACTTCTTTAAGCAAGATTATCGAGCATCTGGAACTGAAATTTCAAAGCCAGATATCAAAATCTCTGTCCCCGGCGGAAGTGAGATTTTCATCGACTCTAAGTTTCCTTTCGATCGCTTCCTAGAGGCCGTCGTTGAGAAAGATCCGGTTAGAAGAAAAGAATTGATGCAACAACATGCAAAGGATCTGCTGGGGCATGTGAACGCTCTTGCTAAGCGCGGCTACCAAGAGAAGGGCAACTCCCCTGATTATGTAGTGCTCTTCGCTCCCTTTGAATCTATCCTCTCTGAGGCCCTCGACGTCGAGCCACAACTGCTACATAAAGCATTTGAAAAGAATGTAACAATCGCTACCCCGACAACGATGATGGCTTTATTGCGTACCGTTGCTTATGTATTTAGCCGAAGCGATCTTGCTAAAAATGCCCAAGATATTACAGATCTTGCTGGCGAGCTCTTGAAGCGGATTGGAAAGGTGCACTCAAAGATCGAGACTCTAGGTGATCGAATAAAGTCAACGGAGCGGGCTTTCAATGATTTGATTAAGAGCGCCGAGGAGAATGTCTTAAAGCCAGCACGGAAGATGGTTAAGTTAGGAGCGCCTTCTTCAAGCAAATTAAAGGCGATTGAAGATGTCGATGATGAAGTAAGAGCAATAGCTCCCAAGGAGATTGAGGCTCCTGATTTAGCGG
>CAZZIN010000053.1:0-3442 GCA_964654425.1 uncultured Clavibacter sp.
GGATCTAGGTGTTGGAATAGAGATTTACGGCAGTAGATGCCCATCGGAATCTTTTTCTTGCCGTTATATTCATCATGAACATGTGCATAAGGGCCGGCAACGACGGCTGTTATGTAGGTCGACATCACCGGAGTAGTGGTGAATTCCCACTTCTTCTTACCATCAAGATCAGTCTTGTTCTTAATTGGGTTATTGGAGATAACTTCCCAGTGCGCTGGCGCGATAACAATGAAGTCAAAAGTCGCCTTTAGGTCAGGCTGATCAAAACATGGATACATATTTCGAATAAATGCAGTCTCACCTTGTGAGTAGAGATAGACCTCGTTATCGACTGGATCAACCGAGCGCTGCAATCCCTCACCGGTCTTGGAATAAATCGCCTCAATCTCGATTACAAGTTCGTTCTCACTTTTCAAATCAGAGAGCATCAAGGATTGGCCAGTGAATTGGGATTGATCAATAGCTTTCCCATTGAGGGTCGCTGAAATCAATCTCTTGCCAACTGCATCAATGAAGGTGGAATAACCCGGTTTATTGCATGAGAAGGAGATCTTGCTCTTGGAATAGAAGGTCTCTTCGCCACCGGTCACATCTAGTGTGACTTCGTAATTATTGACCTTTAGATGGGCTGAGCGTTCGGCGGCTTCCGCGCGTGAGAGATTGTTTCCAGGCATGCGCGTATCCAAGCAGAGATGGCACTCTTTGCCACTATGGAGCAGGTCACTCCCAAGAGCTTTAGGTTGAGAAGTTTTCGTCTTCGCGGTGAGCGGATGACCAAAGCCCAATCAGAGGCACTTTTGAATCATTGGAATCGTTTCGAAGTACCGCTTCAAGGGATTATTGAGCCGGAATCCCTTTTCTATGGGATAGATCCAAAGAAAGTTATTTTTGAAATTGGAAGTGGAATGGGCGAGACGACCGCAAAAATCGCACATGCAAATCCTGAGAATGGATATGTCGCAGTTGAGGTTCATAAACCTGGGATAGGTGCATTAATAATCCATGCTGAGAACCTTGGGATACGTAACTTAAAGATAATAAACGAGGATGTCATTGACGTCTTAAACGACCATATCTCCGATGACTCAATTGATGGATTTCACATCTTCTTCCCAGACCCATGGCCGAAGAGGAGCCAACATAAACGCAGGCTTTTGCAACCCGCTTTCATCGATTTACTGGCTAGAAAGATGAAGCGAGGAGCTGAAATATTTATTGCAACAGATTGGCTGCCTTACGCCAAGGAAATTGAGCGAAATTTCAATGCAAACCCTTCATTCGAAGGTGGAGTAATTGATAGACCAAGTTGGCGACCCATCACGAAGTTTGAAGGTAAGGGAATATCTAAAGAGCACGTAGTTACTGATCTTCACTACACGCGAATTTAACTCTTCGCACCGTGTTCATATTTAGTAATTAGACCAATTCTTCGTATGTGGCGCTCATCCCCCGAAAATGGAGTAGATAGGAAGATATCAACCAGTTCTAGACAAAATGCCTCATCATGCATCCGGCCGCCTAGCGAAATTACATTTGCATCATTGTGTTCGCGAGCGAGCTTTGCTATCTCTTTGCTCCATACAAGCGCCGCGCGCACGCCTTGAACTTTGTTAGCGGCAATTTGCTCGCCATTCCCAGAACCGCCAAGCACTATTCCAAATGAGCCTGGTTCGGAAGCTACAGCTTCGGCTGTAGGAATGCAGAAAACGGGGTAATCATCGAGTGGATCAAAGGAATGCGGACCATGGTCGACAACAGAATGCCCTTGAGATTCAAGGTGCTTAACAATCCGATTCTTAAACTCCAAGCCAGCGTGATCACTACCGATATGAATCTTCACTCGCCAACCCTCTCAAAAACTTCTCCATAAATGAAAGAACCACCGGTTTTGACTCCGGTGGTTCTATCTAGGAGGAGGTATCTATTACCCAAAAGGAGTTAAGCGGTTATGGCCTCGGTCCGTGACCGTGGCCTCTGCCACCCATCATTCCTTCATGCTTCATGCCGTCACGAGGACCGAATCCATCTCGTGGTCCCTTAGCGCGCTCGACGCCAGCAGTAACTCGAGTTTTCAGATCGGCCTTCATTTTGGTTGCTTGATCAGCAGTCAATTTGCCGGAGGCAACAGCTGCATCAATCTGCTTGGTGTGGAATGCAACGAGGGCTGCGATCAATGCATCCTTCTTTGCACCCGCGATAGTGGCGAGTGTGTCGCCAGCTTTCAAACGAGCAGTCAAATCAGCTTCTGTAATTCCTAGAGTATCCGTAATCACCTTGGTATGAGCTGCGTGCATTGCATCGTGCGCCGCCCTACCTGCTGCTCTGGCATCATCCATTGCTTTGGTGATTGCATCTACCTGCGCTTGTGTCAAAGTTCCCTTTGAAACTAAGCCTCCGAGAATCTTCGTCAATCCAGCGCCGCGATCACCTTTGCCATCATCTGCAACTGAACCAGCGATTGATCCGAGAGTAAGTGCCACACCAGCGACAACTGATGCCGCAATTAGCTTCTTGTTTTTCAACTAAATACTCCTGTCATTTGTTTTTCATCGAACACCCTCATGCCCGATGACTGGATAGAACTCCTTCGTCCTGAATACCTTGGTCGATATTCATGAGAGACACGTGTGAATTCTTCCGGATAAAGGGAGTTTATACGCGCTCAACCTGAGAATTCCTAGGGAAATCCCCGTCTGTTTCCCACCCAAAACGGACAGAACACTCAGCCACCGAACCTCTGCCTCAGAGGACCTGACCCCTCAAGGAGGGGCTACATGCAAATAAGAAATATGTCTGGTCTCTTGTTATCGCTCGTGATGTTCCTAAACACAGTAGAACTATCACCAGCATTTAGCGCAGGCCGAACCAATCAATCAGTTCCAAACACTGTCCTTAGTGGCAAAGGGGCTCCAACATCAAAAATTGGGATTAATGGAGATTTCTATATCGATACTTTGAATTTCAATATGCATGGACCGAAAACTAAAAACCGTTGGCCTGCACCAGTTAGTTTGCGAGGTCCAAGCACTGTTGGCGCGGAGGGTTCTAGAGGAACAAAAGGTGAAACCGGATCTGTCGGGCAAACGGGGGAAGTGGGGGAGAAAGGAGATAAGGGAGACAAAGGTGATCCTGGTGAGAAAGGTGAGAGAGGAGAAAAAGGTGAAAAGGGAGATGTTGGCGCAAGAGGTGCAACAGGTTTGACTGGTGCAACCGGAGCAACTGGCGCAACAGGTTTAACTGGATCTACAGGTCCGGCGGGTCCGACAGGTCCCACAGGTTTGACTGGTGCAACTGGAAGTGCAGGTGCAACTGGATCAATTGGTTTGACTGGCGCAACGGGACCAACAGGAGCTACCGGCCCTACCGGCGCGGCTGGCACAAATGGAACTAACGGTTCTGTTGGTGCAACAGGTGCAACTGGGCCCATCGGACCAACTGGTCC
>CAZZIN010000054.1:0-3361 GCA_964654425.1 uncultured Clavibacter sp.
ACTTGCTTTACACAGATGGCAATCTTCATGCCCGAAATGCTACTGGTGAGTAACAAAGTATTCCACTCTTAATCCTCTGTTTCGCAACACGTAACCTAAATCTCAAGTTGAGAGTTTCTTCAACACTCACCCTCTTGTCATGAAAATCGCAGTCGTGACCGAATCCTTTCTACCTTCGATCAATGGGGTAACCAACTCGGTACTGCGCATTTTGGAGTTCTTCGACTCATATGGTCACGAAGCAATTGTCATCGCACCGGAATCTAACTCTGGCCCCGAAGACTATCTCGGCTTCAAAGTTAAACGAGTACCCAGCATCTCGATGAAGCGAATTATTCCCATTGCAATTCCAAAGCGAGCAATTCGTCACTTCATAGATGGTTTCTCGCCAGATCTAATTCATTTAGCATCACCTGCAATCCTTGGAACTTACGTTATCAGTGCTTCGAAAGAGTTGCGCATTCCTACGTTATCGGTCTATCAAACTAATGTCGCTGGATTTGCACGCCATTATGGAGTGGGCGTTGGAAACCACTCAATCCAGAAAGCTTTTGCCAGAATTCATGACAAAACTTCAAGAACTTTGGCCCCATCTAAAGCTGCGGCTGCAGACCTACAGAAATTCGGGACTAGAAATGTACACATCTGGCCACGCGGTGTGGATCTACAAAGATTTACGCCCTCAAATAGATGTGAGTCGCTCCGTAAGAGTTGGGGTTCAACACATAAGAAAATTGTTGGCTACGTAGGAAGGTTAGCCAGAGAAAAGTCATTAGAGAATTTAAGTGAAATAGTTGACAGTCCCCATATTCAACTTGTTCTGATTGGTGATGGTCCAGACAGGAAGCGGCTAGAAAGGAAACTATCCAGCGCGATATTCACTGGGATGCTGGGCGGAAGTGAATTGACAAGAGCGATGTCCTCCCTAGATTTCTTTGTGCATGCAGGATTTAATGAAACCTTCTGTCAAAGTATTCAAGAATCTTTAGCATCCGGCGTTCCTGTGATTGCGCCTGCCGCTGGTGGGCCACTTGATCTAGTTCATGACGGCAAAAACGGCTTTTTCTTCGGAGGCGAAACTGGCCGATCAATGAAAGATGCTCTGGATCTGGCACTGGATAGTGACGTTACAGATCTTGAGTTATCGGCTCGGGAGAGTGTTCTAAATCGCGACTGGTCCACTATCAATAAACAATTAATTGATCATTACCGGGCAATAGTCCCAAAAACCTCGGAGGTATATGCAGCATGAGAATTGTGCACATTACAAATTTCTATAGCCCTCGTTCCGGTGGCATAAAGACCACAATGCACGAGCTCGGGTCGCGCTATCAACAACTGGGACACGAGTTCTACTATGTGATCCCTGGTACTCGTTACTCTGTTGATGTTACAGCCTGCGGAATACAAGTCTCTTTGCCAAGTCTTCCGATTCCATTCTCTGGTGGCTATCGAATGATTAGGAGTAATAATTCGATTCGTAAACTTCTGATGACGATTCGTCCAAATAGAATTGAAGTATCAGATCGTCTTTCGTTGCGCGGAATAGGCGTTTGGGCAAGTCGCCGAAAAATTTCTACGGTTGTATTTAGCCATGAGTCTCTTGCAGCATTAGTAGATAGATTCCTCAAACTTAAGTTCCTTCAGAGATTTGTTGATTGGCATAACGGAAGACTTGCAAGAAGTTTTGACTGGGTCGTTGCATCTACAGATTTTGCCGCTCGCGAGTTCAAGAGAATCAATACTTCCAATGTGAAGAAGATCCCGCTTGGCGTAGATCTAGAAGTCTTTCAGCCCATTCGCAGGGATGAGGAATTGCGCAAAACTCTACTGGACGGAGCGGAGTTGCTTATTGTCCACTGTGGTCGACTCTCGGTCGAGAAGGATCCGGAGGTTTCTTTAGAAACATTGAAAACACTATCTGCCCGAGGGGTGAACGCGCATCTGATTTATGTTGGCATGGGTCCGATGTTTGAGAAGCTGAAAAAACGTTCATTCGGGCTTCCGGTTACATTTCTTGGTTACGTATTGGGGCCATTAAAAGTCGCGTCAATACTCTCCTCAGCTGATGTAGTAATCGCCCCTGGGCCCCACGAGACCTTTTGCTTAAGTGCTCTCGAGTCACTTGCTTGCGGAACGCCGGTAGTCGCTTCATCCAAAAGCGCAGTTGGAGAGCTTCTTTCAAATGCTGATGGACTACCGACGGGACTTGTATGCGGTGAGGAAATAGATGAATGGGCTGACGCAGTTCTGCATCTTGCAGGCCAGGAAGGTCTTCGTGGGAGATGTCGAAGACAGGCCGAACGCTTTTCTTGGACCAGCACAGTCAATGAACTCCTGAATACTTCCAATAGAAATGTTGCGGCGTGAGTCACCCCATTACTTTTGCAATTTTAGGAGACTCAGTTGCGACAGGTGTCGGCGATTATGATCCATATGGGAGACCCCGTGGTTGGTGCTTCCATCTAGCCAGCGCCTTTTCGCAACCGATTAATCTGATTCAAGTGGCAAGATCCGGTGCGCAATCTAGTGAAGTCAAGGAGATTCAATTACCCCGAGTCCTTGCCTATAAGCCTGACATTGCGGCATTGGTTGTTGGAGGAAACGACCTATTGCGGAATGGATTTAGTCCCAAAAAACTATATGAAAATCTTGGCGAAACAATTGCTGAGTTCAAGGCTCTTGGAACTGAAGTTTTGATGTTACAACTTCATGATCCAACCCAGATAGTGCCACTTCCTCGTTTGCTTGCTCGCGTGCTTCGCCGAAGGGTGGAGGCAGTTAATCAAGTTTACGAAAAGTTGGTCGCCGAGCATCAATTAGTATTTCTTAGAACGCGAACACTTCCGGACATCTATCAAAGGCATCTATGGCATTTTGATCGAATGCATCCAAGCGCTTACGGACACTTAATCCTGGCCAAGAATTTTCGTGACTTATTGGCACTTCGCGGCTGGAAAATGGAAGACTTAGACCTGCCTCAGATTTCATACCCGAAGCCACTCGAGAGAATTTCTTGGATGCTAAGAAATGGAACTCCTTGGTTTGTAAAAAGAAGTTTTGATCTCTTGCCGGCAGCGCTAATACTTATATTCATGGAGGGGCTACGAGTCTGCATCTTTGCCGTTTCGCAACTGCTGAAAAGGATAAAAAACAGAATTCGATAGGGCAAGATTCTCGGGTGAGGCCAGCTGATCCCCGAAACCTGGGAGCCCAAGTAACGGCAGAAGGAACCAACTTTGCGCTTTGGGCGCCCGCTGCAGATGCCGTTGAGCTCTGTCTTTTTGATCTTTATGGTCGCGCTAGCTCTGAGACTCGCTTCGCCCTTGCTCATAGAGATGGGCCGATCTGGCACGGTTAC
>CAZZIN010000055.1:0-3357 GCA_964654425.1 uncultured Clavibacter sp.
GGTGAGATATCCAGGATTGGAAAGCGACCAATCATCCCGTTCCTTCGGTGTTTCCGGGATCGGCTGCAGAAACTTTATCAAGTTGGTACTTCTCAATCGCTTGCTCCACGACTTTTGGAGAGATCTTTCCTTCTTTAGCGAGCTGGGCAAGTACCCCGACGGCGATTGATTCAGCATCTACTTTGAAATGACGTCGGAGTGCGCCACGAGTATCTGATAATCCAAATCCATCAGTTCCAAGAGAAGTAAATGGCTGAGGGACCCATGGCGCAATTTGATCTTGAACTGTGCGCATGAAATCACTGACCGCAAGTACGCTGCCATCAAAGCCTTCAAGTTTCTCGGTGAGATACGGCTTACGCTTTGACAGAGGATGTAAGAGATTATGGCGATCTACTTCTAAACCATTACGACGAAGTTCGTTCCATGAAGTGACGCTCCAGATATTTGCTTGAACTTTCCAATCCTCAGCTAAGAGTTTCTGCGCTCTCAAAGCCCAATTCATAGCAACGCCTGAGGCCAAGATGTTGGCGCGACGCTTCTTACGGCCTGATTTTGCGCTCTTTGAATAGAGGTAAATACCTTTCAATAGCCCTTCAACATCTAGATTTGTGGGTTCTTCTGGTTGTACATACGGCTCGTTATAGACGGTGAGGTAATAGAAAATGTTCTCGCTATTGTCGCCATACATTCTCCGCAGTCCATCTTTAATAATATGGCCGAGTTCGAATCCATATGCTGGGTCGTAAGCGACTACAGCGGGATTTGTTGAGGCAAGAAGCTGAGAGTGTCCATCCTGATGTTGCAAACCTTCGCCATTGAGTGTGGTGCGACCAGCGGTTGCACCCATGACAAAACCACGAGCCATCTGGTCAGCTGCAGCCCAGAATGCATCGCCGGTGCGCTGGAAGCCAAACATTGAATAAAAAATGTAGACCGGAATCATGGGCTCATCATGAGTCGAATACGAAGTTCCAACTGCAGTAAATGATGCCGTTGATCCGGCTTCATTAATTCCTTCATGCAAAATCACGCCAGTAGTTGATTCTTTATATGACAACATCAATTCACGATCGACAGCTGTGTATTGCTGCCCGAGCGGTGAATAGATTTTCAAAGTCGGGAAAAGTGAATCCATTCCAAAGGTGCGCGCTTCATCAGGAATGATTGGAACGATTCGATGACCTAGACCCTCCACCTTCGTTAAATCTTTGAGTAAGCGGACAAATGCCATTGTCGTTGCGACTTCTTGGTGGCCAGAACCACGACGCATTACTTCGAAATGCGAATCGTCAGGCTGTGGTAGTGACTTAGCAGAAGTACGGCGCTTTGGAAGCGATCCACCGAGTGAAGTGCGGCGCTCCATCATGTATTGATACTCAGGAGATTCTTTTCCAGGATGGAAGTAAGGAGGCAACTTCTCATCTAACTTGTCATCCGGAATATCGAGATAGAGGCGATCACGGAGCGCTTGTAGATCGTCCATCTTCAACTTTTTCATCTGGTGGGTTGCGTTTCTTCCTTCGAAATGCGATCCCAGGGTCCAACCCTTGATGGTCTTCGCCAAAATGACGGTAGGACGGCCTTTATGGTTCATCGCCGATTGATAGGCAGCGTAAAGCTTCTGGTAATCGTGGCCACCACGCTTGAGATTCCAGATATCTTCATCGCTCCAATTAGCAACCATTGCCGCAGTACGTGGATCGCGACCAAAGAAGTTCTCTCGAACAAACTTTCCACTTTCTGCTTTGTAAGTCTGGAAATCTCCATCGGGAGTTTTGTTCATCAAATCTACGAGTGCTCCTTCATTATCCATCGCAAAGAGTGGATCCCACTCGCGACCCCAGACCACTTTGATGACATTCCAACCTGCGCCAGTAAAGAGCGCCTCAAGTTCTTGAATGATCTTTCCATTACCGCGAACTGGGCCATCAAGGCGCTGCAAGTTACAGTTAACAACGAAAGTTAAATTATCTAGATTTTCGCGCGCGGCAAGGGTTAGAGCTGAAACGCTTTCTGGTTCATCCATTTCACCATCACCCAGAAACGCCCAAACTTGTTGTTGTGATGTGTCTTTGATTCCACGATTATGTAAGTAACGATTAAAGCGCGCTTGGTAAACGGCATTGATAGGACCAAGACCCATCGAAACAACGGGGAACTCCCAAAATTCTGGCATGAGGCGCGGATGTGGATATGAGGAAAGTCCACCACCGGGATATGAAAGTTCTTGCCTGAAACCATCAAGTTGGTGTTCATTTAAACGCCCTTCAAGAAAAGCACGTGCATACATTCCAGGTGATGCATGGCCTTGGAAAAATATCTGATCTCCGCCACCGGGATGATCTTTGCCTTTGAAGAAATGATTGAAACCAACTTCATATAACGCAGCTGAGGATGCAAATGTTGAAATGTGTCCACCAACTCCAACGCCTGGACGCTGCGCGCGATGCACCATGATTGCCGCGTTCCATCGGATATATGCGCGGATACGGCGTTCTAAGAATTCATCTCCAGGGAATTTTGGTTCCTTCTCCGGAGGAATGGTGTTCATGTAATCGGTGAGACGAAGATTGGGAAGCGCCACATGATTTTCGTGGGCATGTTTGAAAAGCGAGAGCATTAAATAACGAGCTCGGGCTGGGCCGGCGTGCTTCACCAGGGAGTCGAGCGATTGATGCCATTCCGCGGTCTCTTCTGGGTTGGTATCTACGAGCTGGTCGACGTGGGCATCCTGAAGGGAGTTAATCTCGTTCTGACTTGGGCTCACGGCCCTATCTTTCCGCCTCAAGGCTCAATGCGCGAAATCGGCGCGTGTGAGTTTTAACCTCCCCGAAAGCGGCTACGGAGTTGCGTAATACGGCGCGGAAGTGTGGACTTCTCCTACTCGTTTCAGCAGAGAAGAGTTCTTGAGAGTGAAGGAGAAGGCATTGAGTACCCCGGTGGGGCCAGGACAACTGGCATCCCGTATGGGAATCCAAAGTGGCTTTCTCGTTTTAGAGCGTGGCTTCGGCGATGATGCTGATGAAGCAATCCGCAAAGAAATTTCCCAAACAACGGGCACAGATCTCTTAGACGAAAATTCACAAGAAGTTGTCGACGCAGTCATCACATGGTGGCGCGAAGATGACGGTGATCTCATCGACGAACTCGTCGACTGCTTGACCTATCTTTCTGAGAATGGGCCAATCTGGTTACTGACTCCCAAAGTTGGTCGTGATGGTCATGTTGAGCCGAGTGATATTCAAGATGCAGCACAAACTGCGGGATTAAGCCTCACCTCAACTATCCCAGCTTCAAAAGATTGGACTGCAACACGACTTGTTGCCAGAAAGAGCGGAAGAAAATAATGACAAT
>CAZZIN010000056.1:0-3302 GCA_964654425.1 uncultured Clavibacter sp.
GGTGCGGGAATTGCTCCAGTAACTCCGGGAACGCCACCGATTCCAAAGCGTGATTTGAAACAACAGCAAGCAGCTACGCCGACACCGCCTTCCACGCCAGCGGTAACTTCGTCCACACAACCAGCGACCGCCAAACTAACTCAACCAACTCCACAAGTTTCCACTCCACAATCACCAGCGCCACAACAAGTTGCACCAACTCCTGCTCTAGTTCAACCGCAAGTTCCGACTCCAGCGCCACAACAAGTAATTCAACAAGTTGTCCGTCCCGCACAATCTCCAGCACCAACTCCGGCGCAACCAATTTCTAAACCAGTCCAAGAGATCTCCTCGCCTTCCGCTGCACGCATCGAACCGTTAAGAGGTGTGGCTAATCGAGTCGTGCAGAGCATGGAAGCTTCACTCACAGTCCCAACTGCAACTAGCGTTCGAGCAATCCCTGCGAAATTGATGATTGATAACCGCACCGTGATTAACAATCACTTGAAGCGCGCTCGCGGTGGAAAAGTCTCATTCACTCACATAATCGGATACGCCATGATTCGAGCGCTGCGTGAATCACCGGAAATGAACGCTTTCTTCACCGAGCTTGATGGAAAACCTGCAATCGGCTTTCCCGACCATATAAATCTCGGAATCGCGATTGACCTTGCCAAGGATGACGGTTCGCGTCAATTACTCGTGCCCTCGATCAAAGGTTGCGAGACTATGGATTTTGGCCAATTCTGGTCAACATATGAAGCGCTCGTTAAGAAAGCCCGCAAAGGCACTCTCGCCGTTGAAGATTTCGCAGGAACAACTTGTTCGCTTACGAATCCAGGAACTATCGGAACCGTTCACTCAGTTCCTCGTCTAGTTCAGGGCCAAGGCTTGATTCTTGGTGTTGGCGCTATGGATTACCCAGCCGAATTCCAAGGTGCAAGCGAAGAGACAATTGCTCGTCTAGCAATTTCCAAAGTAGTCACGCTCACTTCCACATACGATCATCGTGTTATTCAAGGCGCACAATCCGGAGATTTCCTCCGTCGAATTCACGAGATATTACTCGGCGCTGGCGGATTCTATGAAGAAATCTTTGCCGCCCTACGTATTCCCTATGTTCCAATTCACTGGCACTCAGATATGCAATTCGAGAGCGAGAGCCAAGTAAATAAGACCGCACGTGTTCAAAACTTAATTAATTCTTATCGGACCTTTGGCCACTTGATGGCCGATATTGATCCACTCGAGTATCAACAAAGAACTCATCCTGACCTAGATGTTGTAACTCATGGGTTGACGCTCTGGGATCTTGATCGCGACTTTGCTACCGGAGGTTTTGGCGGTCGCACCTCAGCAAAACTTCGTAACGTTCTCGGCGTTCTGCGTGATTCATATTGTCGCTCAATCGGAATCGAATATATGTATATCGATTCACCGGAGGAGCGAAAGTGGATTCAAGATCAAGTTGAAGTCGGATCGCCGTTCTTCACCCGCGAGGATCAACTCCGAATATTGAGGAAGTTGAACTCAGCTGAGGCATTCGAATCATTCCTACACACTAAGTTCATCGGACAGAAGCGCTTCTCATTGGAGGGCGGCGAATCTGTAATTCCGTTGCTCGACACTATTGCACGTTACGCTGCAAAATCAGGACTTGATGAGGTTTGTATCGGCATGCCACACCGTGGCCGTTTAAATGTCCTCGCAAATGTAGCCGGCAAGTCCTATGGCCAAATTTTCCAAGAGTTCGAAGGTCACTACCAAGAGAATGCAATCCAAGGTTCAGGTGACGTTAAGTATCACCTTGGAACGTATGGCGACTTTGTCACCGAAAACGGCGAGAAGACCAAGATCTATCTTGCAGCGAATCCATCGCATCTAGAGGCTGTAAATCCGGTTCTCGAAGGAATAGTCAGGGCGAAGCAAGATAAGAAGAATGTAAAGAAAGCCTTCTCTGTCCTTCCAGTATTAATCCATGGTGATGCCGCGTTTGCAGGTCAGGGTGTTGTTGCTGAAACTCTCGCGATGTCGAAACTTCGCGGGTATAGGACCGGCGGAACAATCCATGTAATCATCAACAACCAAGTTGGTTTCACAACCTCTCCTGATGCCGCTCGCTCTTCTCGCTATGCAACCGATGTCGCAAAGATGATTCAAGCCCCGGTCTTCCATGTAAATGGCGATGATCCTGAAGCTTGCGTGCGCGTTGCCCGAGTTGCTTTCGAATATCGTCAGACTTTCAATAAAGATGTGGTGATCGACATGGTTTGCTACAGAAGGCGTGGGCATAACGAAGGCGATGAACCAAGTTTTACCCAACCACAGATGTATAAATTGATTGATGCAAAGCGCACTACTCGAGTTCTTTATGCTGAAGCTCTTGTCGGCCGTGGCGATATAACTCAAGAAGAGGCCGATGGCATCGCACAAGAATTCCAGACCCAACTTGAAGGCATCTTTGCCTCAGTACATGACAAACTTCCAGAGCGGCCAAACTTCGATCGCCTTGAAGAATTAGAGCCGGCAAAAGCAAGCACCGCAATCGCCGAAGATGTTGCGCGCAAGATTGCAGGCACTCAAGTCGCAGTCCCCGAAAACTTTAGAGTCCATCCCAAGTTACTTCCACAATTACAGCGCCGGGTCACGATGCTTGATGATGGAACGATTGATTGGTCAGGCGGTGAGATGCTCGCTTTTGGCTCGCTACTACTTGAAGGTCATCCGATCCGTATTGCAGGTCAAGATGTTGGCCGTGGAACATTCTCTAATCGCCACGCGATTGTCCGTGATTTCAACGACGGTAGCGAGTGGATTCCACTTCGTGCTCTTATTTCTGGAGGACCTGATTCAGCATCGGCTGAAAATCAATTCTTCGTGGTCGAATCTCTTCTATCTGAGTATGCCGCGATGGGATTTGAGTATGGATATTCATTAGAACGCGCCAACGCTTTGGTGCTCTGGGAAGCCCAATTCGGTGATTTCGCAAATGGCGCGCAAACAATCATCGACGAATTCATCTCATCGGCTCTGCAAAAGTGGGGCGAGCGATCTTCAGTAGTACTTCTTCTTCCACACGGCTATGAAGGTCAAGGTCCAGATCATTCATCAGGTCGAATCGAACGCTTCTTGACCTTATGCGCCGAGAAGAACATGACTGTTGCCCAACCATCATCAGCGTCTTCCTACTTCCATCTCTTGAGATGGCATGCGAAGAATCCAGCGCGCAAGCCACTTATCGTTTTTGAGCCAAAATCGATGCTTCGACTAAAGGCTGCCGCGGCCAAGCTCTCTGATTTCACAACTGGAAACTTCCGCCCATT
>CAZZIN010000057.1:0-3110 GCA_964654425.1 uncultured Clavibacter sp.
ACCTTTGCTCGCGTCCTTGCTGGGCTACAAACTCCAACGGATGGTGAAGTTACTTTCAAGGGTGAGAATATTTTCAAAGGAAGTGAGGCTTATCCGGGCGATTTACGCAAAGCCGTCCAGATGGTCTTCCAAGATCCATACTCAAGTCTCAATCCAAGAATGCGAATTATCAATGCTGTTACCGAAGCGGTTATGCATCACCAGACAGCCTCGAAGAAAGATGCGCAAGAAATTGCCCACAATCTTCTGCAGCGAATGGGAATTAGCGCAACTGATGCTCGAAAGTACCCAAGTGCACTTTCGGGTGGCCAGAGGCAGCGCGCCTCTGTTGCACGCGCACTTTCAGCACAACCTGAAGTCTTACTTGCAGATGAGCCAACTTCTGCAATCGACCAATCTGCTCAATCCCAACTCCTCGAATTATTCGCCGAGCTAATCGCATCTGGATTATCAGTTGTACTCGTTTCGCATGATCTCGGTGTTATCCGTTATCTGTGCGACCGGGTTTACGTGATGGAGAGCGGTATCTTCGTCGAGTCCGGAATCACAACGGATATTTTTAACAAGCCAAGCAATCCTTATACCCAGAAGTTGATTGCCTCTATTCCAAAGTAATTAGAAAGTCCGCTTAAGAGTTATCTGTCTTTGGAAAAACAACCTCATCCATAATTAGTAAGACAGCCGCGGCAATTGGGACTGCGAGCAGTCCACCGACTAGCCCGAGGAGTGAAGTTCCAAGAAGTGCGGCAACAATTGTGACTAAGCCAGGGATTGAGAGATTTCGCTTCATGATTCGAGGCGTAATCAAGTAATTTTCAATCTGAACATAGAGGGTATAAAGAAGTATCGCTAGAAGCCCCTTAGTAGGCGATTGAGTTAGCGCAACTAGCGTGACGATGCTGCCCCCGATGAAGTGACCAACCAAGGGGATAAGGGCAACAAAGAGAATCAACATTCCAAGTGCAGCTGCATAAGGAAGATCGAGCGCTAGTCCAAGTAAGAATACGAAAACAGCCGCGAAGAAAGCAATAAGGATCTGGCTTCCTACGAAAGAACCCACCCGTGCGATTATGGCATCGCCAATCTTCGATACGCGCTCTCGCCTTGAAGCTGGAGCTAGTCGATAGAAGACCTTTGTTACTGAAGGAAGTGAAAACAGGAAATAAAGCGTGAGGATCAAGACGGTGAGAGCTGAAAAAGCGCCCGATAAAACGGTACGCCCAACACCAAGGACTCCACCAAAGGCTCCAGTCAGCAATCGTCCATCGGCAAACCAAGTCTGGAACTTGTTCTCAAGAGTACTTATAAATCCATACTCTTGATCTAGGCGGAGAAAAGTTTTGTTGTTGCGGAGCGAATCAATCAGCTGTGGTGCACCATCAACTAATTCATTAACTTGTGTGAATACGGGAGGGATTACAACTAAGGCGGCGAGAATCACTGCGAGGAGCACAAGAGCTACCACGGCGGAAACTGCAAGGCCTCTCTTTATGGAGCGTCGCTCAAGTGCGCTGACTGCTGGGTTTAGCCCCATTGCAAGAAATAGCGAGATTATGAGCAATATGAAAACTTGGGAGGCAGATTGAAGTGCTTGAAGTAATGCGTATGCAACGAGTGCGCCAGTTGTAGCGAGAAAACCAAAGTAGAAGGGATGTTGAATATTTAGTGGCTCACCTTTTGCCCCGAAATCCTCCACTTTTTCACTATTTTCGGGAGATTTATCACTTGATTTCTTGAAGACTCTTTTAAGCGTGGCCATGGAAGGAGTCTAGAGCCTGAAAGAATGCGGACTATGGCTCCACATCAGTCGCAACTTCGAATTACCGGACTCGGTGAGGAGATAGCGACACTCGCAAATTTGCCCTGGGATATCCCGCTTGAACATTGGCCGGAAGACCCAACCTTGGCAGCCCAACGCGGTATCTCAAGACACATCGTGCGACTAGTTCGCTCAACACCAGACCCAGATAGTGAGATTTACGCAGTAAAAGAGACAGTTCCTGAGTTTGCCCATAGGGAATATGAGGCCCTTCGAGAACTAGGACTTAGGGGAGCGCCTTCGGTTGCGCAAATCGCAGTTGTCGATGGAAGAAGTGAGCATGACGGTACTGAGCTACCTTGCGCCATTGTTACTAGATTTCTTCCCTTTTCATTGCCTTATCGCGTTTTGCTTAGCGGTTCAGTAACTCCACATGAAGTTTTGAATATGGCAAATGCGCTCGCCTACCTTCTCGTGCGACTTCATCTTCTTGGATTTTGGTGGGGAGATTGCTCGCTATCTAATGCTCTCTTTCGAAGAGATGCCGAGGGATTTGTCGCGTACTTGGTGGACGCAGAGACCGGTGAATTCCAGAAGCGACTCAGCGATGGACAGCGCGAACATGATCTAGAAATTGTTCGCTTCAATGTCGCAGCCGAATTAGAAGACCTGAAATTATCTGGGGTCCTCATTCCGGGAATGGATCCAGTTCGAGCAAGTGAATCGGTAATTAAGAGGTATCGAAGAATCTGGAGCGCTTTGAGTGAGCCTCAAATCCTTCCCGCCAATGACCGCCACGCAGTAGAGCGAGCGATGCGTTCGCTCCAAGATCTTGGCTTTGCTGTCGAAGAGGTCGATCTTGCAATTCAAGGTAATACCGGCACACTCAAGTTCACACCGAAGCTCGTCGCTCCCAACTATCACTCACAGCGCCTAAAGGAGTTAATGGGTCTTGAGGTGGAGGAACTACAGGCAAAACGGATACTGGCATCCTTTGATCGATTCCGTTCCCGCGAAATGGCAAAGACCCCAGATAAGCAAGAAGCTGCACGAAGGTGGCTCGATGAAGTCTTCTACAAGGTCATCAACTCTGTTCCCGATAACCTTAAAGGAAGGATTGAAGATGCCCAGTTCTTCCATGAAGTGCTTGAACATCGCTGGTATTTAGGGGAGAAAGAAGGCCATGATGTTGGCCTTGAGAATGCAACTTCGAGCTATATCCAAGACGTGTTACCAAATCGTCTCGATTCGGGCGCCCCACCGAGTACATTTCCACTTTAGAAATTTGAGAGAATGCACTCGTGAGCATGCCCCAATTACCTAAGAATTTTGGTCGAGCTTTCGACCTTAG
>CAZZIN010000058.1:0-3019 GCA_964654425.1 uncultured Clavibacter sp.
TTTGGTCTCCTATTAATCCCTGAATGGGAATCCGAGCGCGCGAAGAAGTGCGCGACCTTCATCATCATTCTTGGCCGATGTGACGATTGTTATGTCCATACCGCGAACGCGATCCAACTTATCTTGCTGGATTTCTGGGAACACGACCTGCTCGGTTAGACCGAAGGTGTAGTTACCGCTTCCATCGAACTGCTTTGGTGACAAGCCGCGGAAGTCGCGAATACGAGGTAGTGAGACTGAGAGCAGGCGATCCATGAACTCCCACATCCGGTCGCCACGTAGCGTTACGTGAGCGCCGATTGGTTGTCCTTCACGGAGTTTGAAGTTAGCAATTGATTTACGAGCCTTTGTAACGACTGGCTTTTGGCCGGTGATTACAGTGAGGTCGCGGACCGCTCCTTCAATCAATTTAGAATCTTTTGCGGCTTCACCGACGCCCATGTTTACGACGACTTTGGTGAGAGTTGGGATCTGCATCCGGTTCTTGTAACCGAACTGCTGTTGCAGTGCAGCGGCAATATCGCTCTTGTAGCGAGACTTAAGACGTGGCGCAGTAGCGGTCGTCATTAGAGATCCCCTCCAGTTCTACGCGAGATGCGGACATTTTTTCCATCTTCATCTACACGCACAGCAATGCGCGTGCTCTGATCGTCATCTGCAAGGAGCATGACGTTGGAATAGTGAATCGGTGCTTCTACAGTCAGGATTCCTCCGACCTTTGCACCACGTTGAGTGTTCTCTTCCTTGGTGTGGCGCTTGACGCGGTTGATTCCTTCAACGGTGACGCGACCAGTCTTGGTGTTCACATTGAGGACCGTTCCGGTCTTGTTCTTATCTTTGCCGGCGATGACAAGGACCTTATCGCCCTTCTTGATACGCACTAGAGCACCTCCGGAGCAAGTGAAATGATCTTCATAAAGCGCTTGTCGCGAAGTTCGCGTGCGACTGGTCCGAAGATACGAGTGCCACGCGGTTCATTATCTTCTTTGATAATCACAGCAGCATTCTCATCAAACTTGATGTATGAACCATCAGCGCGACGATTCTCTTTTGCAGTACGGACGATTACAGCCTTTACAACTTCGCCCTTCTTAACCTGGCCACCAGGAATTGCATCTTTGACGGAGCAGACGATTACATCGCCAATTCCAGCGTAGCGGCGCTTCGCACCACCTAGAACGCGGATACAGAGAAGCTCGCGAGCTCCAGTGTTATCCGCTACACGTAGACGTGATTCAGCTTGAATCATGGTTACTTCGCCTTCTCGATGATCTCAACAACGCGCCAACGCTTAGTTGCAGAGAGTGGTCGGGTTTCCATAATGCGTACGCGGTCGCCAACTCCGGCGGAGTTAGTCTCATCGTGCGCCTTGAATTTCTTATTCTTAGTGATGACCTTTGAGTAAAGACCATGCTTTGCGCGGTCTTCTACCTTAACGACGACGGTCTTATCCATCTTGTCGCTCACGACGATACCTTCGCGAACTTTGCGGAAGTTACGGTCTTGATCGTTATCTGCATTACTCACGCAGCACCTCCGATACCTAGTTCGCGCTCACGGATAATCGTGTAGATACGGGCGATCTCTTTACGAACAGCGGTCAAGCGTCCGTGGCTTTCGAGTTGGCCAGTAGCTGCTTGGAAACGAAGGTTGAATAGCTCTTCCTTCAACTCCTTGAGCATCTCTTGTAGATCCTCGGTTGACTTACCGCGGAATTCTTCTGGTTTGGTTATCTTCGCCATATCTATGCCTCCTCACGCAGTACAACGCGAGACTTGACGGGAAGTTTGTGAGCGGCGCGAGAGAGCGCAGCATTTGCGATATCGAGAGTCACGCCAGAGATCTCAAATAGAACTCGGCCTGGCTTGATGTTCGCGACCCAGAATTCTGGGGAACCTTTACCGGAACCCATACGAGTTTCAGCAGGCTTCTTTGTAAGTGGGCGATCTGGATAAATATTTATCCAAACTTTTCCACCACGCTTGATGTAACGAGTCATTGCAATACGCGCAGCTTCAATCTGACGGTTTGTGACATAGCCACCCTCAGTTGCTTGAAGACCGAAGTCACCGAATGCAACCGCAGTTCCACCCTTAGCCTTACCGGAGCGCTTTGGATGATGTTGCTTGCGGTACTTAACGCGACGTGGAATCAACATTTACGCCTCGCCTCCCTCAGTTGTTACTGTGCTTGCCGGCGCATCAGTTGATGTGGCCGAAGCTTCTTGGGCACGCTCTTCAACGCTTGAAGTCGTTACTTCACCGCGAGGTGCGCGTGGTTGGCGGCGTGGGCGGTCAGCCTTCGGAGCCTTTGCAGCTGCAAGTGCAGCAGCTTCGCGCTCAGCGCGTGACTCGATTACTTCACCCTTATAAATCCACACCTTTACACCGAGGCGACCGAAAGTTGTATGTGCTTCATGGAAGCCATAATCAATATCGGCGCGGAGAGTGTGTAGAGGTACGCGACCTTCGCGATAGAACTCAGAGCGTGACATTTCAGCGCCACCTAGACGGCCACCGCATTGAACGCGAACGCCTTTTGCGCCAGCCTTAAATGCAGTCTGCATTCCCTTACGCATTGCGCGACGGAAAGAGACGCGAGCAGCAAGCTGTTCTGCGATTCCTTGAGCAACTAGTTGGGCATCGATTTCAGGATTCTTAACCTCGAGGATGTTTAGCTGGACTTGCTTGCCCGTCATCTTCTCTAGATCGAGGCGGAGACGATCTGCTTCAGTTCCACGACGACCGATAACGATTCCAGGGCGAGCAGTGTGAAGATCAATACGGACGCGTTCGCGAGTACGTTCAATCTCAATGCGAGATACGCCAGCGCGCTCCATCTTCTTCTCCATGAGACGACGGATTTCGACATCTTCCTTCACATAATCTTTATAGAGTTTCTCGGCATACCAACGAGATTTGAACTCAGTTGTTATTCCAAGGCGGAAGCCATGTGGATTTATCTTTTGACCCATTTACTCGGCCTCCTTCTTTGTAGTTGATTTGGCGCTAGCTTTCTT
>CAZZIN010000059.1:0-2768 GCA_964654425.1 uncultured Clavibacter sp.
CAAGAATCGCGATTCGCTCCGCGAACGAGTGGCGGCCACGCTTCTTGCGCTGTTAGAGAGCGCAAAACCAGGAAGTGATTTCCAACTTCAATTCGCCCGAATCTTCTCCTCCCTTGCTCACACTCCATCTCAAGGTGCAAAAATCCGAGAGCTGCTTGAGGGCAAGCTAAATGGACTTGTAATTGATGCCGATCTGCGTTGGCATCTCTTGATTTCACTTGTAGAGAGAGACCTTGCGACTCCAGCTGAAATTGATGCCGAGCTAAGTCGCGATAACACTCTTACCGGCAAATTGGCCCATGAGCGATGCATGGCCGCCCTACCTTCAATGGAGGCAAAAGAGGCTGCATTTAGGAAGGCAACCGAGGACTTTGAGATCAGCAACTGGTCGCGCCTTGCAGCAATTCAAGGTTTCGCGCGCCCACTTCACCGACAAATGCATGGAAAATTCATTGATCGGTACTTCGAACTTATATTGGAAATCTACAACCAACGTTCATATGAGGATTCCTCAACAATCGTTGACCTGCTTTATCCAAGCTACGTGGTTTCAAATGAGACCTTGGAGAAGACGAATGAGTGGCTCGATTCGGCGGGTAAGGATGCTCATCAGACGCTCCGGCGCCATGTTATGGAAGCTAAAGACTCGTTACAGAGAGCGCTAAAGGTTCAAGCAGTAGATCGCTGAATTACTCGTTAATTCGAGTTAGAACGTCTTGCTTTACTCGCTTCTTCCTTGATTTATTCACATTCTCGCTAGCTACTACTAGCAACCAGACAAGCAGAAAGATTCCGACTGGGATGATGAAGAACCAAGTTAGCGCTTCAATAAAAGGAAGTGGTTCACCAGGCATGGATCCATCTTCGTTTAGCGCAAGAATCATGAGTGAAGTTTATGCAGTTGCTGCTACGACGCCAAATGGTTCTAGATAAGGGACCCAACGCTTTTCAGCTCTACCCGTCCCAAGAATTCGCCAAGCTGCTCCTACAGGTTCGCGTGGGATGGAACGCAATCTCCAGCCCAATTCCTTAAGAGTTCTATCAGCTTTTAGATGATTGCAACGATGGCAAGCACTTACGACGTTATCCCACGAGTGATCGCCACCACGGCTTCTTGGTAGAACATGATCGATTGAAGTTGCTGTTGCTGCACAATAAACACATCTGCCGCCATCGCGAGCAAAGATTGCTCTGCGTGAGAGTGGAACAGTGTGACGATAAGGAATCTTCACAAACTTATGTAGTCGGATGACTGCGGGCAAGATAAGTGATCCGGATGAATAACGAAGTTCGATATCTGATTCTTCGACCATGGTTGCGCGATTATTCAAAACCAAAATGAGCGCGCGTCTATCAGAAACGACACCTAGTGGCTCGTAGGTGGCGTTTAGAACTAAAGTCCTTCTCGTCGTCGCCGACACTTTTCTAGACCCCTTTTTCCAACGCGTGGCTCGCGTCGTGGGGGAAATCCTGCCCCAAGAAAGTCAGAATTGTGCGGAATTAGGGTTAAATTCTTATAAAGTCCGGCTCAAATGAACCTCGACTTAAGCGCAAAAGAGGCAGCCGAGTGGTTTCTTGGCGCCCCCGTCCGCATTCTGGTCATATTGCTCGTCGCTCTCGTCCTTCAACGAGTAGCAACTCGAGCTATCAAGAAGGCCCTTTCAAAAGTTGCTGAAGCGGACTTCATACCCGGCGAAAGATCTCAAGCAACTCGCCAAAGAGAGCGAGCCCGCACAGCTGCATCTGTGATGAATAGTTCTTCAAAAGCCTTGATCGGATTGATTGCCGGCGCGATGATTCTTGGCGAACTTGGTGTTGATCTCGGACCGCTCGTTGCATCTGCTGGTGTAGTTGGTTTTGCAGTCGGCTTAGGCGCACAAACAATTGTTCGCGATGTATTTTCTGGAATCATCATGCTGGTTGAAGATCAATATGGTGTTGGTGATGAGGTAGAAGTTCTAGAAGTGAGTGGGATCGTTGAGACCGTAGGTCTTCGGATCACAACAATCCGAGATAAAAAGGGAACGCTTTGGTACCTTCGAAATGGCGAGATACTTAAAGTTGGAAATAAGTCTCAAAAGCTTCGTGGCTGATTTACCATCGATTCTGCCGCCATCACTAGATAATTCCAAAGCTCCTGCTTCAACTCTGCATCTATTTCAAGTTCATTCACGGCAGATTGCATATGTTTGAGCCAAACATCTCGCTCTAGCTCGCCAATATGAAAATTCGCGTGTCGCATCCTTAAACGAGGGTGGCCACGCTTCTCACTATAAGTCGTTGGCCCGCCCCAATATTGTTCTAGGAACATAAGTAGCCGTTCTGCAGCTCCTTTGAAATCTTCATCAGGGTACATTGGGCGAAGGATTGGATCGACGGCAACAAGAGCATAGAAATGTGAAACGAGTTTCTCAAAAGTTGGGCGACCGCCCATCTCGTCGTAGAGGCTCATTTGCCCTTCAATTTAAGCGACCAGATTCCGAGAAACGTGACTGGGATTGCGGCAAAGAAGCAGAGCCAACCATACGAAAGTGTTCCAATAATCACTCCGGCCAAGGCTCCCCCGCCCGCTCCAGACAAATTCATTACTAGGTCACTTGCACCTTGAGCTGAGGTCTTTATCTCAGGATCTACCGACTCAGTTAGATAAGCCGAACCTGCAATTAAAGTGAAAGACCAACCAAGTCCAAGTAAGAAGAGTCCAATCCCAAGAATCAGTGCATCATCGGCTGCCGCAAAACCAGCGATAAGAGTGGATGAAAGGAGCG
>CAZZIN010000060.1:0-2639 GCA_964654425.1 uncultured Clavibacter sp.
TTTCCAGACTTTCTATTTCCAGACTTTCTATTTCCAGACTTATTGCCAGCTTTCTTGCTCTTTCTAGCGCTTGAGCCGGCTGAAATTGTTGAGCCAGATGACTCAACCTGAGAGGCAGCAATTCGTGCAACTACCTTGCTATCCCCAGTCGGCGTTCCATCGGGACGGATTGCTTCGGTGACTTGTCGTTGCAGATCAGTCAGCTTCGTAAAAGCGTTATCTAGTCGTTGGCGCGATTGGTTTATTGCCGATTCAGCCGCATCAAGTGATTGGCTTTGGATGCGATAAAGACGCTCGGCTTCTGAAATTACCTGGGAGAGCCAAGTGCGATATTCCGCAACTTCCGTTGTGGCACCTTGAACTACTCTCTCGGCTTCTTTCTTGGCGCTACTTGTAAGTGCATTTGCCTCACGTTTGCGATTTGAGATTAAGTCTTCACCTTCACGCTCTGCGGTTGCAATTATCTCGGCGGCATCCGCTTCTGCGGCCTCTAGATATTTACGTCCCCGACTTTCAGCACTTGCCAAAGTTGCTTTTGCTTTTGCTTCAGCGCTTTCAATAGCAGTTGCAGCGCTTTTCTTGCTTTCATTTAGAACTCGCTCTGCGTTTGCATTCGCTTTCGATTCACGCTGTTGAGCTGTTTTGATGATTGACATCGCAGTCTCTGTTGCGAGGATCTCAAACTCTTCCTTTGAGAGCGCGGTGATATCGCGACGAGAGCGAAGTTCAGCAAGTTGAGACTCTAATTCGCGGATCCGCTCGATTGACGAAGCGGAACTCGCATTAATCGGTTTGTTATTGGATTCGTCTTCACCTTTAAATCCAACCCAAGATAAGAAATTCTTCTCTGACATAACCTTTCGCCTCCTTAATTCACTTACTTCTGGTGCGGGAGGTGGGACTTGAACCCACACGTCCGAAGACACAGGTTCCTAAGACCTGCGTGTCTGCCATTTCACCACTCCCGCAAGAGGGGCGAGAAGAATACCGAGTATTCCAACCGCTCCGAAACCCTCGTTTTTAAGTAGCTGTAGCGCCCCGCCTCGAGATCGCATCGATTGTGGCTGAGATTAGAAGGACCGCGCCGGTGACCATGAACTTAATTCCTGCTGGGTAACCAAGCAGAGCCATACCGTTATCGATAACGGCAACGACAAGTCCGCCAAGGATCGCGTCGCTTACTTTTCCTTTTCCACCAAAGAGACTTGTACCGCCGATGACCGCGGCTCCGACAGCGTAAAGAAGGGTTGAACTTCCACCTGTTGTTGGCGAGATCGAATTCGCGCGCGAAACAAAGATCATGCCTGCGACAGCTGCGAAACCAGAGCAGATCATGAAGGCAGAGATGCGGACCATCTTTACATTTATACCTGCACGTCGCGCAGCTTCAGCGTTTCCACCGACAGCGTAGATGTGTAGTCCAAATGATGTGCGGGTAAGCACAAAAGTTGCGCCAACTAATAGCACGAGAATTACTGGAACTACATAAGGAATACCACGAAGACTTACGAGGTCAGGATTATTGCTTCGCTCCACCGTCAACGCAAGAGTTGCAACTCCACCAATTACAACAAGCCCTAGGGTCTTAATCAACCAGAACTTAAATAGGCTATCTATCAATCCAGCTCTACGTCGCTTAGCAAATTTCCAGAGTCCAGCCAAAATGTAAATCCCAGAAGTCACGAAGAAGAAAATCCAACTTGCTGATACCGAGAGATTCTTATTCTCAACGGCGAGAATGACTGGATCTTCGATTCGAATCGTTCCACCTTCACCAACGAGAAGAAGTAGAAGGCCTTGGAAAGCGAGGAAGGTCGCGAGCGTTACAACGAATGATGGAATCTTTAGTTGTGCTACTAGGTAGCCGATACCAGCTCCAAGAACTATTCCAATCAAGATGCTAATTGGAAATGCGATGTACCAGGCATAATCCATCTCGGTAATGAGGATTACGAGCACCGCTCCACAAACGCCAGCGGCATAACCGGCGGAAAGGTCGATTTCACCAAGAAGAAGTACAAAAACAAGGCCCATGGCAATAACAGTTACTGCTGCCGCTTGGGTCAGGAGATTTGCAAAATTGCCGGGAGTTAGGAACACCGAGCTCATCGAGCCAAAGACGACACATAGGACCAATAGACCCAAGATTGCCGGGAGTGCACCGACTTGTCCTGCTTTTACCCTGCTTACCCAATCTCTAAGTGATTTTTCAATCGTGATCTGTTCGCTCATCACTTTGCTCCCGCAGATGCTTCGGTCTTGCCGGTTGTAATTAAGCGAACGACATCATTTTGCGAGACTGAATTCTTATCGACTTGTGCCGCCATCGTTCCGAGATACATCGCGGCGATGTTATCTGCTACTTGAAAAACATCATTTAGATTGTGGCTGATGACGATTACTGCCAGTCCATTATCTGCAAGTTGTCTTACTAATTTCAAAACTTGTTCAGTTTGGGCAACGCCAAGCGCTGCAGTAGGTTCATCGAGAATAACTACTTTGCTATTCCACAAAACTGCGCGCGCAATCGCGACGGTTTGACGTTGACCACCACTAAGAGATGCAACTTTCTGGCGGATTGATTTAACGGTGCGAACACTTAAGCCATCGAGGGTCTTCTTTGCCATCGATTCCATATG
>CAZZIN010000061.1:0-2558 GCA_964654425.1 uncultured Clavibacter sp.
CCACAGGTGTGAACCCTTTTGCCTCGAGCGCTGAAGCGATCTGGGCCCGGTGCTCGGTTGCATGATGGATTGCCTGGGAAAGGATGGTCGAGCGCCACCTCTTTACCTTTTCTTTACGTGAATTCTCAAATTCGACTTGGATATCTTCTAATTTCACGCACTCCTTCAAAGCGGCATCAATTGTGGCTACCTGTGATTTGAGAAGTTCTAAATCCGAGATTTTTTCAGGTTCCGTTATCTTTTCGCCTGGAACATTCGCAAATTCACCACAGATTCGATAGACATAGAAATCTCCTGCTTCAACTATGTGATGGATGATTTCGCCGACATGCCACTTCGGATTTGTTGCAAAAGATTTGAGCGATTCTTCGGGAAGCGTTTGCAGGTGCTCAATCGTCAATCTATTGGCCCAAGCCATATGCCCCAACAATCTCTCTAAACCTATAGTCATGCCTCGAGCCTAACCAATCGCGTTCGTTCTTCATGCGCTAACTCTTGATGTGGCGCCCCCTTGAGGATGTGAACTTTTGCATCCCCAAAAACTTCCCACTCATCATCTCCGCTTCTCCTCACTAGTGCGGTCATCTCATCGATTCCGAGCAATAAGGTGTCGTCGGGTACTTCAAGAAGTATCTTGGCCGCGCTCTCTGGGATCCACTTAAAGAACTTATTGAAATGCGGTATCACTCTTATATCTGGCACTAGTCCAAATCCATCGGTCGGATGACTTCTCGATAGCCGAAAGTTGGGAATCTTGGTACTCATAGCCATCGCCCCGGCGCTACAACCAGCTAGCGATCCCCCGCTCCGCCAATTTTCAGTGATTGCATCAAGGGCAAGTGATTCTCGAAGGGTGTTTGCAAGGAAGTGCGGGTCTCCTCCAGACATGTAAACAAGTGCGCTATCAGCTATCGCCTCAACATATTCACTCCTATTTGCGCTCTCGCCATCAAAGATCGGAAGAAATACAACTTCCACTCCAAGGGACTTTGCTTGTCGCTCCCCTAACTCTTGCCAATATCGGATCCGATCCGAGCTCTCTTGCCCAGCCGCTGTAGGGATTTGGACGAAGCGCTCCTTCTTCTTGTTGGCAACTCCATCTTGAATCAGTAGCGCTTCAAGTTTCGCCATTTCCGGCAAATATTCACCGGATCCAACTAGTGCGATTGACCCATGAGAAAAATTATTGCCAGAAGAATTAGACAAAACGCGCCTCAACGAGCCCAAGATCACCAAAATCAACGCTGACTAAATCACCAACTTGAACAAAGCAATGCCCGGTGCAAGTACCGGTGCTTACATATTCACCGGCAAATACAGGTCTTCCTCGCTCGCGAACCCAATTGACCATCCAGGTAAGGCTCGTTACAGGGTGGCCCATTGCTTGATATCCCTGTCCAGATTTGATGTAGTGATTGTTAACATAAAGATCTATATTGGCGTTAGGAAGATCTATCTCCTGCCAGTCCCTAATTTTGTTTCCCACGACAAAAGCAGCCCCGCCCGCATTGTCATACATGCCTCCGAAATAACCACTCAGGCTGTACCAATCTTCGAAAACAGAATCACCAATCTCAATCACGGGCGCAAGGGTTTCAATCCCCGCACGCAAATCAGCTTCCGAATACTCCTTATCGCGCACTGGAAAATCCATACCCAATTGAAATGCGAATTCGCATTCACAGAGCCGGTAATTGACGAAGAATTCGGAGGGCACTTCGGCTGGACTTTGCATTATCGAGCGAACAAAGAGTCGGCCCGGTGATGGGCTCGGAATATTCTCGGCTTTACGTACATCAAGGCTCGCGGCTCCAACCTTCCATCCCGCACCTTCCCATCCGAGTGAATACTCAAGGCGCAAAATCACTTCCTCCATCGACTTCCAAGATCTCGCACGAAGTCGCTCCGGCATTACGACCGGGGTCCGTGTATTTCTACCGGTAGCAATCAATTCCAATACTTCATCAACTTCGGATGGAGTGAGGTCGCTCTCTCGAGTTGAGGGAATCGAACCTCCCGGAGGGGTCGGACCGTGAATAAGTCGACCACGATCACTCAAATAATCGGGACGCTGCTTTTCCTTATTAGCGCGAATAATTCTTAATCGCTCTTGCTCGTACTCGCTGACGGCCATATCACAAACCTATCAGTCACTTTATGCTCGAGCATCAACACCTGATTCTGAGGGCGTCAAACTCCTCGAAGTGTTGATGCTTGAGACTGCTGGAAGAAACGAGAATCGAACCCGTGCTTAATGGTTGACGGCCAATCGTGCTGCCACTACACCATTCCCCCGACCGCGAATACTCGGGGATTTGCAAGAAACAAATTGAATTCCTAATTTACTTGTGAATAAAGTGAAAGTGGGTTCAATAAACTTGAACCCACTTTAGGCCGTCAACCAATATCGAGATGTTACCTCAGAAAATTCATGAAGACCAGACTACTCTCTGTAAACCAATCTAAATGAATTGGTAAGTCAAGCCCAATACTGTTTTCTCCGACCAAAAAACAGGGCACCGTATTTCTACGGTGCCCTACCCTCGTTTTTTCGGGTA